>VMTH01000014.1 GCA_013791745.1 Candidatus Omnitrophota bacterium | reverse complement strand
ATCAATATTCCTTTTTCCTTTACTCACTTTGTGCGAATGAACTTTAAGGCCGGATTCGTCGCTGTATTCTTTAGGCAAAAACTTTTTTTTCAGGCACGGCATCATTTTGAAAGACGCGAACACCGCGAAAAACTGATAGAGCGCGACAAACAGTATGACAGGCAGAGCTATCCGAATCAACGGAGACCTTTTGCTGAACAGGCCGCCGTCCAGCCATTCATGGCAATGCTTGCATTTTTTTGCAACTGATTTTACCATCTCGCCGCAATAAGGGCATTGTTTTTCTTCATGCATACGCTATATCCTCCTTAAACACTTTTTTCAAAACTTTCGCAAGTTTTCAAGTTACCAGTTTTCCGCCAGGAGCTGGAAATGGGCCTGCGGATGGGCGCAGGCGGGACATTCATCGAGCGCTTCCGCTCCTTCATGTATATAGCCGCAATTCCCGCAGCGCCATTTGACAGGAGTGTCTTTTTTAAAAACCTTTCCTGCTTTTATGTTTTTTAAAAGTCCGAGAAAACGTTTTTCATGCTGTTTTTCGGCGATGGCTATTGAGCGCATCGCGGCGGCGATCTCGACAAAACCCTCTTCGTCCGCGATCTTCGCGAAACCGGGATACATCTCGGTGTGTTCGTGATTCTCTCCCGCGGCGGAACCCTTGAGATTTTCCGCGGTTGTACCGACGATACCGGACGGGAAAGACGCCGTTATACCGGCTTCTCCGCCGGTCATGAATTCAAAGAGTCTTTTGGCATGCTCCTTTTCGTTGGCGGAAGTTTCGCTGAAGATATCCGATACCTGCACAAAGCCTTCTTTTTTCGCTTTCGAGGCGAAAAAATCATATCTATTCCGCGCCTGTGATTCTCCGGCAAAGGCCGCCATCAAATTCTTTTCCGTCTTTGTTCCTTTTAAATTCGCCATTTCCGCATTCTCCTTTTCAGTTTTTCCAGAGGCCGTGAACGGTGCAGTATTCCCGGGCGATAAGATTCCCACCGCCGATTTTAAATTCCGCTTCCGGCCTGTCTCCCGGAGCGAGGAATTTCCTGCATATTCTGCCATCGGCTATCACTTCTATGCACAAAATATAATGTTTTTCTTCCATGGGATGCGGGACATCCCCGACCTTCACCAGCACACCTGTTTCCGTTTTCACTATCACGGGCACATGTTTTTCTTTTCCTTCATCCCGCGTTTTTGCCTCCATCAGTATCATGGGTTTTTCACAGCAGACGAGCTGTCCGCCGCCGGCATACACAAGTTCGACAATATTCCCGCAAACGCCGCATTTAAAAACATCGAATCTTTTTATCACAAATCCCCCTTTCGCAAAAGCCGGTTCGAAAACCGTTTACTTGAATTCAGTCGGTTTCCTTAAAACTTTCTTTTCCCACTCCGCAGACGGGGCAGACCCAGTCATCCGGCAGATCGCTGAAGAGCGTCCCCGGGGCTATACCGGAATCGGGATCACCGGCGGCGGGATCATAAACATAATTGCACACGGTACACACATATTTCTGCACGCTTGCCTCCTTGGCCACTTTTAAGACCATCTCGCTTGACACAGGCGCCGATGCGGGCGTCGTTCCCTTTTTTACAACATGATAGTAGGCGTAGGTCATGGGTTCGCCCTCTTTGATATTTTCCGAACCGGAAAGTTTTCCTATGAAAATATCATGCGTTCCGGCGTCTACCGTTTTGACGACTTTGCACTCCATGTGCGCCAGCGTGTGTTCGAGGAAGAGAGGCGCGCCGGACGGACCCTTTCTATATTTCATATCTTTGAATTTGTCTATATCCCGGCCGGACCTGAAACCCAAAAGGCCTATGAATTCCACAGGTGTTTCTTTTTCAAGAACCGACACGGAGAAAACTTTGGATAAGCTGATCAGCTCATGGCTGAGGTTTTTTTTGTTTATGCACACGGCCAGTGTCGCGGGCTGGGCCGAAACCTGGAACAATGTGTTGACTATCTGAGCATTGATCTTGCCGTCAAAGAACGAGCCCACGGCATACATACCGTAGCTTAATTTGAAAAGAGCAGTCTGGTCAAGAGCCATACAATGTCGCCTCCTTATCTTCTGCGAGAACCTTCCATCAGTAATGTAACCAAATTAAACCGCCAATTTCAAGAGCGGCTCCCTCCATTCTAATAGACAATCGTGCACTGCGGCAGATTAAAATCTGGCACATTTTACGCGGTTGCAAAATTGGGGGAATAGTTATATAATTCGTTCGAACGTTCGCCATAATGCAAACGTAAACTAAGGAGGGAGAAAGAAATGGCCAAAGACAAAAAGCAGGTTTTGGAAAACACGATCAAGCGGTGCAGGGAAAAAAATATCATCATACCCACTTTCGAGCAGATGTATGACCCTGAGAAAGTTCCCCAAGGCATAAAAGACGAATTAAAAGATATAGGCCTTTGGGATCTGCATCCCAGAAACCTCTTCAGGATCACCTGGAAAAACGAGCCCGTGAAACACGGCGGCTGTTTTGACGGCGTAAACTATATAGAACTTCCAAAAGAAATAACCGGTGTGAAGGCCAGGATAATGGTTTTGGTAGGGAAATTTTTTCCGACAGGGGCTCATAAAGTCGGCGCCTGTTTCGGCCCCCTTGTCACCAAGTTGATCACCGGAGAATTCGATCCCACGACCCAGAAAGCCGTTTGGCCCTCCACCGGCAATTACTGCCGCGGCGGGGCTTATAACTCCTATCTGCTTGGTGTGCCGGCGATTGCCATCCTGCCGGAAGGGATGTCTAAAGAAAGATTTGAGTGGCTGAAGACGGTGGGCAGCGAAATTTTCGCCACCCCCGGAGTGGAGAGCAACGTAAAAGAAATATATGACAAATGCCATGAACTGAAAGCGGAAAGGGGCGACGGCGTTGTCATCCTCAACCAATTCGAGGATATGACGAACATGATGTGGCATTACGCCGTTACGGGACGTGCCCTAGAAGAAGTTTATCAGAATAACAAAAAAGGGAACCAGCGTTTCTCGGCCATGTTTCTCACTCAGGGTTCGGCGGGAACGCTGGGCAGCGCGGAATATATCCGGAAGTGCCATCCCTCAGTCAAAGTGGGCGCCGGCGAAGCTTTGGAGTGCCCCACCCTGCTTTACAACGGCTTTGGCGGCCATAGGATAGAAGGCATAGGCGATAAACATGTGCCATGGGTGCACAACCTGAAAAATATGGATATGGTCGCGGGCATAGAGGATGAGAAATGTATGCGGATGATAAGGCTTTTCAACGAGAAAAAGGGCCATGCCTATCTTAAAAAGCAGGGGGTTTCTGACGAGATCATTTCCAAACTCGATCTCCTGGGAATATCCTCTGTGGCGAATATAATAGGCTCGATCAAAATGGCGAAATATTACGAGATGACTGAGAATGACATGGTCTTCACAGTCGCCACGGATTCAATGGAGCTCTACGGTTCCAGGCTCAAAGAGCTGAAGGAAGAGCGCGGGGAATATACCGACATTGACACGGCAAGAGATTACGAGACCTGTCTTCAGGAGATAGACACCGAGCATCTTATCGAACTCAGTTACCGCGATAAGAAGAGGATGCACAATCTCAAATATTTCACATGGGTTGAACAGCAGGGCAAGGAAGTTGAAGATCTTGACGCCCAGTGGTACGACGAGAACTGGTGGTCGGACCGTCTGGATATTACCGGCAAATGGGACAAACTCATAAACGAGTTTAATGAAAAAACCGGTGTTAATAAAAAGTATAAATAATCTCTGAGTTTTCGGCCTCAGTTGGCGGCATCTGCAGGCCCGTGTGCTGGATAGCGCGCCGATGCATGCTGGTTCCGCGGGGAACGAGCCGGAGGGGATATGTATAAAAAAGGCATTAACCTTAATACGATAACGGTGGAAACTCTCAAAACGCTTCCCGGAATAGGCGACAATCTCGCCAGGAGCCTCGCGCTCCACAGGGAACTCAAAAGCGAATTCGTCAACCCCTCGGAATTCAGCGCCATTGTCCCCGAACATGTGTATTCCGAAATAGTGAAAGATTACAATATTTACGCGGTTTCACCGCATGTGTGGAAAAGCAGGATAACAAACGAGATCAACAAGCTCCTTAATTCGGATCTGACGATCTTTTTTTTGGAAAATTCGTCGCTGGCAGTGAGCATAGAGAAGAATATTTACATAATAAATCTTCCCCACGGGGGGAATGTCAGGCACTCCGGCATTGAAAATATACTCCATGAAACCGGCGCGATAGCCGGATTCAAAAGGTTCATGGGCTGGCGCCCGGCAATAAAAGCCCTGCTCTTGACCGGGCTGGAAGATATGGAGGCGCTCAACAGATTTTTAGCGCGCTACAATACGTCTTCTCTCTTCTGCATTAATGAGGACGAGATATTGAACACCGGTAGCAAACAAAAATTCATCGCGGAGATGATAATGGCCAGGAAAGTAAAAACCTTCGCCTCCGGCGGTACAATAAAAAACGGGGATTTTTTTGAGATAAAAATGTTTCCGCCCTCCGGCGAATCTTCCGGCTGCGCCCTCATGATCTCTTTCGGCTCGGCCAGTGTTCTGCTGATGTTCAATATGACGGAATCCGATCAGCGGGATCTGATCCACGCTCCGGCGGGCGCAGGGCTCAGGCCGAACGCCGTGTGCTCTTATGGGACCTCGCCCCTGCCGGTTTTTATGCAGTCCTGCTCTTCTCCCGAATTGATAGACACGCGTAAAAAAAAGAAATTGATCAGCGACGGAAATCTTATTTATGCCGTTTAAACCCTCCCGAAAAAATCTGCGGAAACTGGTGGAAAATCTCGTCAATATACGTTCAGACAAAAAAAATCCGGCCATGACGGCTTTTCTTAAAAAAGCCCTCCGGGAAAACGGCTGGAAGAATATCAGGGAACACGGCGGAAACGTCTGGGGCAGCATCGGGACGGGAAAGATAAAAATTCTTTACGACATACACTCCGACACCATCCCGGCGCAGAAAGCCGGATGGCGCGGCGATCCTTTTACCGCCCGATTTCAAAACGGCCGCTTGTACGCTCGGGGCTCGGTGGATGACAAAGGCCCGCTTGGAGCGGCGATCTTTTCCGGGAATTTTATAAAGAATTCTAAAGATTACAGAGTTTATCTGCTCGCCTCCGACAGGGAAGAAATTGACGAGGGTTACGGATGCCGCGTTTTCCTCAGAAAAGAAAAAGTGAAACCGGATTTTGTCCTTATATCCGAACCGTCCGATATGAAACTTATTTTCGGCCAGAGAGGGAGGATCGAGATCACGCTCACCGCGCGGGGCATACCCGCTCACGGCTCCATGCCGGAAAAAGGTAAAAATGCCATTTCCATGCTGAACGGGGCATTGAATTCTCTGTCAAAACTCAAATTCGGGAGCGTGCCGCCCTTCACGGCCACGACCGTCACGCCAACCGTGATAAAAAGCGAGGGGGAGGGAAAAAATGTGCTGCCTTTGAGCTGCAGCGTTCTCCTGGACATCAGAATAAACCACAAAGAAAGCGTTGGCTCGCTGATTAAAATCCTGAAAAAGAACCTCCCCCGGGAAATAAAAATAGAAGCGGGAAAGTTCTGCCCTGCATGGCTTCTTAAAGATCACAATTACGCCATTGCCGCGAAAAAAACATTCGCGCAGGCCTACGGAAAAACAACCTCGCCCGCTTACTGGAAATTCTGCACCAACGGCTCCTCCTATGCCTCAAAAGGCATTCCGGTGATAGGTTTCGGGCCTGGCAAACCGCAGCTTTGCCACAAAAAAAATGAGAATATAAAAATGTCGGATATTGAGCGGTCCGTTGAGTTTTTCAGGCTGCTTCCCTCCCATATAGCTGAGCTCACAACATGATGAAAAAAAAGCTACTGCTTTCCTGTGCCGCGGCGGCGCTATTTTTATGCCGGCAGTCACGCGCGGCGGAGCCGCTTTATATAGCTGATTTGCCTAACATCCACGAATACGAGCTTTTCGCCAACAACGGCTGGGCAGGCAACTGGTATATCGGCTACGACCACTGCTGGATCGCGGAACTTCCTCCGGTGCCGGAAAAGAAAAAATTTAAGAAAGCTTTTCTCGGAGTAAAACTAGGGCGGGCTAAAACCCTCAAGCAGATAGAAGCCGGCGTACAGGCGGAAATAGACTCTCAAAAGAAAAAACTTGAGGGCGCGTCTCCCGCGGAAAAGGAGAATCTGAAAACCGAAATAGAATCTTTGAAGAAGCGATCGGCTGAAAACGCGGCAATACATATATCCATTTCATCCGATTCGGATTTTTCCGGCAAGGAAACATATACCGCGGCGTTCAACAGCGAGATCCCGCTTGAAGGAGATTATAACGAGGCCATGAACAATGTAGGTGAGGCGCGCTGGTTCTGGACAGAGGTGCCAATATCGGCAATTTCCGCCGAACAGTCCAATTTTGTGGCCGCATGGTCGAACAACCCGCTATTTACATCGGCTTCTTACGCCCCGGTGATCGCCGCGGGCTGGTCGGAAAAAAACAAATATGCCTATCTGTCCACTGACAACTTCGGAAAAGCGCCGGGAAATCCGGAAAAAAAGATCAGTTTTTTCACGCCCGCGCTGTGCATAAAGCTTGTGCCTGAGCATGAGAAAAATTTGAAAGTGAGCGTGCTGAAAGCAGGGATCAACGACGGCATTTTAAGAGTTTGCGCGGCAGTGGAGGGCGTGCCGGAAAGGCTCCGCCTGCGTGTTTTTGCCCACAACGGGGAAATCCCGACGGGTTTCGGCATTTCAGCGCCGCCGTGGTGCCTCACAATATATAAACTTGAAAAGGGCAGATACAGTTTTTATCTTGACGCTGAAGACTGTTACGGCAACAAAGCCGTCAGCGAGAAAAAAACTTTCGCTGTGGAGTAGGGCTGCGGGTGTAAATCCGCCGCCAGTTTGAGGAGGAAGATCATGTATCCAAATATTCGGAAAGGACTTACTGTTTTTTGCACGATGGTTTCTTTTTCGGTTTTTATACCGGAAATATTACCGGCAAAAAATATTATTTTGGAAAAAGCCGTTTTATGTTCCCATGTAGCGAAAAATGAAGCTGTAGGTATTGCAACAGATTTTTCGCCAGAGGTGGGCAAAGTGTATTTCTGGACAAAGGTATCCTGTGAAAACATTCCAACTAAGGTCAGACATATTTGGTATCACGAAAATACCGAAATGGCGGAAGTGACACTGGAAATTAAATATCCAAGCATGAGAACCTTCAGTTGTAAAAAAATTATGCCCCAATGGACAGGGGCTTGGTATGTTGAAATAGTGGATGATAATAACTTGGTGTTAAAAAGGCTGGATTTTACAATTGGAAGTTCCGAAGAGGGCGTAAAAGAAGAGCAGGAACAAAAGATTGAGAAAAACGTTGATAATATTCCGCAAAAAGTGCTTGAGGAGAACAAGGCCGAAACAGAAGCTATTGATGCCGCAGAAAAAGAATCAATGGCGGCATTGAATATAGCTGAAGAAATCGTAATGGACGAATCTACTGCAAAAGATATAGACATAGAAATCAAATTAGGTACTGGCGTGAAAGAAAGAGAAATTATAGGTGAAGCAAGAATATTTCCTGCTGATGTAGGTAAGATTTACTGTTGGAATTTAATAGCAGGAATACAAGAACCGACTGAAATAAAACATGTGTGGTATTACAATAATGAGAAAATTGCAGAAACCTCTTTAAAAGTAAAATATGATAATTATCGTACATGGTCATATAAGACAATCATGCCGAATTGGGCAGGTGACTGGCGTGTCGAGATAGTTGATGCCAAAGGAAATCTGGCGCAAAAAGCTTCATTTAAAATAAATCCTTAACACGGCGTATTGTATAAAGGGAAAAATTTGTTATTAAAATTTGTAAATAGGCCGCTTTTTATTCAAAAGTTATCAAATTCTTGATACGGTCGCTATAATTTGACCAATCTGATATTTTTAAAATATATGCCACAATTTCTTTCTTCTCTTGATTTTTAGCGGGCTGGGGATAATATTTATCATAATTTCGTGTTATCGGGATACACACGATTTTGTTCAATTGTTTGTTCTTGATAATAAATTTAACAGCCAGTCCTTTTCTGGTATCCCCAAAAGCCTGATCAAAAATAAAATTACCTAAGCCGTAGATAATCGGTTTTTCTTTATAAAATTCTATCTCTTGTATAACATGAGCATGATGGCCTATAATAATATCCGCGCCAGCGTCAATTGTTTTGTGAGCAAGATTTTTTTGGAATTTTGATGCCGTTGAGGTATATTCATTGCCCCAATGGAAGGAAACGATAATGATATCGCTCACTTTTTTGGCTTTGCTTATATCCTGTTGTATTTCTTTTATTCTTCCCGGCGCAATACCGGCCTTCTTATCTGTTGCAAAAGACCAGCGGAAAGTGCAGTCATATGCCAAAAAAGCTATTCTTGTATTCGCAAATTTAAAAAAGCCTGCCTTTCTTGCTTCTTCTAAATTATTCCCTGCCCCAACATAAGTAATATTTTTATTTTTAAGAAGCTTTAATGTCTCAGAAAATGCTTCGGGGCCATAATCCATAATATGATTATTAGCTAGAGCTAAAACATCAAATCCGGCATATAGCAAACCTTCCAGGTTTTTTGTGCTGGCACAAAAACTGTACTTTTTTCCTGTTGAAACGCCTTTTGATGATATGGGGCATTCAAGGTTGGCAAAGGCTATATCCGCAGATGAAATTAGATTTTTCACCAATTTATAAGGATGAGAATATCCTTTCCCTTTCTTCGCCATATCTTTTGCTATGTGCCTGCCTAACATTATATCCCCGACGGCAATTATTGAAATTTCAGATGCATTGGAAAAACCCGCTATCAGAAGGCCAATCGCTATTTTAAGAAAAATTGCTGAATAATTTTTATCAATCAAAACATAAGCTCCCGCAAGTTATTTGTTTCTATATATAATTTAACATAATTAATAAAAGCATTCAATCGTCAAGATGAGATTATGATCGCTTTCAATATTATTTCACAACCTCTACATTGATTGACTGAGAATCTGAACGGCCATGGTCATCAACAACACGAATAACAGAGTGTCCTATCTTAGGTTTCCAAAAATAGTTTTCACCGGCATTTTTTCTTGTTAAATAGCTGGAATCTGCGAACCAGTATATTTGTTTTACATCCGCATCTGTTACGGCAGTAAATGGAATAGTCTGATCTTTTATGGAATTAATTCTGAAATTGTACGTCAAGGCGGAATTTGGAGAAATAATTTGAGGCGCATTGCCGGATGTTGATGAACAACTTTCTAGCATAAGGGTCGGGTCATACGGCGGCGGTAGGCGTCGAGGTATTCCTGCCTGTTCAAATATTTTGAGTATGTCTGACGGCCAGAATTCGCATACAAGTGTCTCAATATTCTTTGAATCATCAGGAGATGTTCTTAATCCGGTTTTAGAATCAACAAAAACTTGTCGATGAATAGTACAGTGCTTAATGGGTGATTTTCCCGGAATAAACCATGTATCAATAAGATTAGGGCAGAAAGGGCCCGGTAAAAAACCTGAAACTGCGCAAACCTTGACTTTGGATATATTATCGCTTATAAGTGGATTATTGGAGTATTGTTCCTGTGTATCGGATTTTAGAGCATCAACTATTTCAAAAAAAGGGGAGCCGCTCCTGTAATGCCTACAAATGCAGGATTGCCTTCTCCATTAAAATTCCCTACCCAAACGGCTAAAGCATATTGACCGAAAATTCCTACTGCCCATGCATCACGAAATGCGAAAGAAGTTCCTGTTTTCCAATGTACAGGGATAGAATCGCAAAGCCACTCTCGGTGGTAGCCCTGATTAGGACGGGGAATGTCTTTAAGTATATCAAGGACTAGTAGACAGGATTCCTCACTCAATAATCTTTGTTCCCCCGCAGGGAAGAGGTCTATTCGGTTACGGAGTTGCCGAAGCACCCCCTTATTCCCCAACATTGCATAAAGTTTTATCAAATCTTCCATGGTTATTTCAGCGCCGCCTAAAACCGGCGCCAGCCCATAATACGAAGAATTATGCGGGAAATTAATACCGGAATCCTTAAGAAATGTGAAAAAATCGGGATTGTCAAGTTGGGAAGCAACCTGCATAGCTGGAACATTTCTACTGCGTATAAGCGCATCGCGAACTTTTATAGGCCCTTGAAACTCTCCGTCAAAATTTTCAGGATTAAATCCTCCAAAACTGGATGGCGCGTCTTTCAACATAGTCATTGGATGAATAATGCCTTGATCCATACCAAGAGCATAGATAAATGGTTTAAGAGCTGAGCCGGGGGAACGTTTAGCGCGAAAACCGTTGACTTGCCCCTGGATTGCATCATTAAAATAATTAGCGGAACCAACGGCGGCTAGAATTTCCATAGTCTGATAATCAATAAGAAGAGCGGATGCGTTATATATGCCGATTTTTTGTTGGGTTTCAATATAATTCCTTATCTGTCTTTCTAATAAGTTTTGAAACTCAAGATTTAGGGTTGTATATATACGGCCTGTCCTCTGCTCATCGTCACTAAGCAAGGCATCTGTAAAATGGGGGGAAAAAAATGGGAGAACATCCGGACCATTTATGCTTATAGGAAGTTTTAATGCATGTAGTTCTATACTGTCTAGTGGATGTTTCTTGACCCATTTTAATAACAAAGATCTTCTAGCGTTTCTGAATTCAGAACTTAGTTTTTGTTCCCTATTATTTGAATACGGGGTTCGTTTGGTAGGACTTTGTGGAATTACAGCTAAAGTAATAGCTTCTACAATAGTAAGGTCTTTCGCCTCTTTTCCAAAATATATTAAACTTGCCGCTCCGGCGCCTTCTATATTTCCCCCATACGGCGCAAGATTAAGGTATGCTTCAAGAATAGCATCTTTAGAATAATGGCATTCAATTTGAATCGCGCGCAAAATTTGATAGAGTTTCCCCATAATAGTGCGTGTCCGTATCTTGAACCGCAACCGGGCTAACTGCATTGTGATTGTTGAACCGCCAATGCGCTTATTACATACATATGTTTGCCAAGCCGCATATGATAAGGCTATGGGATTGAATCCGGGATGCCAACGGAAAAATCTGTCTTCACGGAGGAGGGTAGTTTCAATCAAGTTAGATGAAAAATTAGATAGTGGCAACCATAACCGGTATATTTCATCTGAAGAAAGAGTTAAGCGCAGAAGTTTGCCATTGCGGTCGTATACCGCCTGAGAAAAACTTAACCCTTCACGAAGCGGCGGTTTT
>VMTH01000013.1 GCA_013791745.1 Candidatus Omnitrophota bacterium | reverse complement strand
TACGCTAATGAGTTACTTATTCTTGCTGAAAAACAAAAAACAGGCTGTAATTATGGAGATGCTATTTATGATTCACATCTTATTCTTGGCAGATTAGCTGTTTTAGATAATGATATAACCGCAGCTAAAAATCATTTGTTATCTGCAGTTAAAACACCCGGTTCGCCGACATTGAATTCATTTGGTCCAAATATGTCTTTAGCAAAAGATTTATTAGAAAAGGGACAGAAAGAATCAGTTATTAAATTTTTGAATGAGTGTAAGAAGTTTTGGGATGTTCAATGTCGTGAAGATAAGATAGGCGAATGGATTGAAGAAATTGAAAACGACAAAATTCCCAATTTAATGGAGTGAGGTGACGTTCCTAAGGAAAAAGGCTTCCTTGATATTTCCTGAATAGTCACACATTCTGTTCAAAACAGCAGTAATAATTTCACATTCAAAAAGCTAACATTCGTGTAGAATGGTTGTCTTTTGAACCTTGAATCACCGCGTAGCTGTACTTATAAAAACAAAACAGCGGGCAGAGTAAACTCTGCCCCTGCAATTATTTATTTTCCTTTACTAAGGCGGATAAAATAATTGACAAAAGTGGTTCAGGCATTGGTTCGACAAGCTCACCACCCTGAGCGCGCAGAGCGAGTCGAATGGGCTCACTATCATCTGGTTCGACTCCGCTCACCATAATCCTGAGTGAAATCGAAGGAGACTGAACCCTATAGAACAAATTTAATTAGGTAAGGCTGCATGTTGCAAATGATAGTATCATATGATACTATCATTACATGAAGCCGCCATTCAGAATTACTTCAAAAATAGTCAATTTGTGCTCAAGCATCAGCCGCATAATCGGTCAGTGTGAAGGTTTTAAAGTTTTTCCGCCCACTCCTCGGTTGCGCAGGCATAACCGCATCAAAACCATTCATGCAAGTTTGGCTATAGAAGGCAACATTCTTTCCGAATCTCAGGTAACGGACATTTTGGATAATAAAAGAGTAATCGGACCGGCTAAAGATATTTTAGAAGTTAAAAATGCAGTTGAAGTATATGGCAAGATCAAACAGTATAATGTTAATAGCTTAAAATCTCTTTTATTGGCCCATAAAACTCTTATGAAAGACATTGCTATAGATGCGGGGAAACTGCGTTCGGGCAATGTGGGTGTTATGAAAGGTAGTAAAATAATACATATGGCACCCAAATATACTCAGGTACCGAAACTTATAAGTGATTTATTTGGTTTTTTAAAAAACGAAAAAGAGATACATACTTTTATCAAATCCAGTGTTGTGCACTACAAACTGGAATTTATTCATCCGTTTTCCGATGGCAACGGGAGAATGGGCAGGCTTTGGCAATCGGCGATTCTTATCAACACTTATCCTGTTTTTGAATTTATACCACTTGAGTCATTAATTAAGGATAAGCAAAAGGAATATTATGAAGCCTTGTCCACTTCTGACCAAAAAGGCGAATCAACAGTATTTATAGAATTTATGCTGATGATAATTAAAGATGCAATAGAAGAATTTGTTAAAGAGATTCGTACAGCTCCTCAGACTTGTAAGACAAGATTAGCTTCTGCAGTGCAACATTTTGCTAAAGTGTTTTTTTCGCGCAAGGAATATATGCAATTCCATAAGGATATTTCTTCAGCAACCGCCAGCCGGGATTTATTGTTTGGGATCAAAAATAAGATATTGAAAAAATCTGGCTGCGCGTCACTTACGCGTTATAAATTTATTTAGGAAGTAATGGTGACGGGCGTTGACTTTCGTGACTTATTTCAAAACAAAAAGAAGGTGTCGGAGCTAATATAACAGAATTGATGCGCCGTGTCGCGCGGATGCTTTATATGTCAAATGTCAACCTGCCGGCAGGCAGGGATTAGGGTAAAGAAACGGTTTGCTTACAGAGGGAACATTTCATATAATCGCAATGCTATGAAAATATATAATGTACCTAAAGGAACAAGGGATATTGTCGGCGAGGAAGCCGGAAGATTTTCCCGCGTTTCGCGGATTTTTGAAGAAGCCGCGAGGCTCTACGGCTATGGCCTGATCAACACGCCTATTTTTGAAGACACCGCTCTTTTTGAACGGACCATAGGCGGGGGCAGTGACATCGTGCAGAAGCAGATGTACACTTTTCCGGATAAGGCCGGACGCTCCCTGACCCTGCGCCCCGAAGGCACGGCGGGAGTTGTCCGTGCGGCCATAGGCGGAGGCCTTCTGCGGCCGCTGCCCCGGAGGCTTTATTATTCGGGGCCGATGTTCCGCTATGAAAGACCTCAAAAAGACCGCAAACGGCAGTTTTTCCAGATGGGCGCCGAATACTTCGGAGACCAAACTTCTTTCGCCGATATAGAGATAATTTCTTTGTGCGCGTCGGCGCTTAATAAACTCGGCCTTGACTACGAATTGAAGATAAATTCCATCGGCTGTCCCGTGTGCAGGTCTGAGTACGAAAAGAAATTAAAGGCCTTCGCCGAAAAAAAGATTGACGGCCTCTGCGATGATTGCAGGGAGCGTCTCTGCGTTAATCCTCTCAGGATACTTGACTGCAAAGTTGAATCATGCGGAAAGATACTTTCCGGCGCGCCGGATGTGAGCGAAGCCCTGTGCCCGGACTGCGCCGATAATTTCACAGAGATCAGGCAGGGGCTGAATGACAGGCAAATCAGATTTACGCCGGATGTGAGGCTGGTCAGGGGCCTGGATTATTATAACGGCTGCGTCTTTGAGTTTTACGCCAAAGGCGCCAGGGATGCCATCGCCGCAGGCGGGCGTTATGACGGCCTTGTGAAACTGCTGGGCGGTGAAGATGTGCCGGCGGTGGGTTTCGCGATAGGCGTGGACAGGATCATGCCTCTCATAGATTTTACACCGGAGAAACCCGATTACATGATCGTTTCCGCCGGAGCGCCCGTGGACGGCCTTATAGCTTTCGCGGATGATATAAGAGGCACGGGGAAGGTTTGCGTGATCTCCGCGAAGCCGAAACTTAAAAACGCTTTGAAAGAGGCTTCGGCGGCATCTTTCCGTTTCGTCCTGATCATGGGAGAGGATGAAATAAAAAATATGACGGTGACTGTCCGCGACATGGTAAGCGGTGAACAGGAAACATTATCCAGAAAGGAGTTTTTAAAAAGATTATGATCTCAGAAAATTTGAAAGGCTTTAAATGTTTAAGGTGCGGAAAAGAATTTTCCTTGAAGCAGGCGCGTTACCAGTGCCCGGACTGCTCAGGGAATCTTGAGGCGGTTTACGATTACGCCCGCATAGGCCGAAAGGCTGACGCTGTGAAAAAATCTCTGGAAAAAGGCATATACAGGTATCTGCCATTTCTTCCCTTCGCTGATACAAAGCTGACGCCGCCTCTTCTGGTCGGCGGCACGCCCCTGGTGAAGAGCGACAGGCTTTCCTCAAAATGGGGCATTGAGCTTTTCTTCAAGGACGACACAAGGAATCCCTCGGCCTCGTTCAAGGACAGGGCCGGCGCCGTGGCGCTCACCGTGGCCCGCGAGGACGGGCTGGACAGGATATCCTGCGCTTCCACCGGGAACGCGGGCTCTTCTCTGGCGTGTCTTGCCGCGAGCGTGGGAATGGATTGCATTATTTTTGTTCCGGAAAAAGCCCCGCAGGCAAAGATAGCCCAGCTGCTCCTTTTCGGAGCGAAGGTTTTCGCCGTGCAGGGCACTTATGACGAGGCCTTTGACCTTTGCGCCTGTGTCTCGACGGAGATAGGCTGTTTCAACCGCAGCACGGGACTCAATCCCTGGACGAGGGAAGGCAAGAAAACGGTGTCTTTTGAGATCGCCGAGGATCTGGGATGGGAAGTGCCGGATTATGTTTTTGTCCCGGTCGGTGACGGCAACATAATAAGCGGTGTGTGGAAAGGCTTCCGCGAACTTTTCTATGCGGGTTTCACGCAGAGCATCCCGAAGATCGTGGCCGTGCAGTCAAAAATTCGGATGCCGTCCACAAAACGCTTGAAAAATATAAAGGCAAAGATGTGTCGCCCGAAGAGATAGAGATGATACAGGTGAACGCCACAACGATCGCCGATTCCATCAGCGTGGATGTGCCGCGCGACGGCCTCGCCGCCGTGCGGGCCGTGCGTGAGACGGACGGCTTTTCGGTGGAGATAAGTGACGAGGCGATCCTCGAGGCCATAAAAGAGATATCCTCGAACACGGGGCTGTTCCCGGAGCCGGCGGGAGCCACAGCCTACGCCGGACTTAAAAAGGCCCTTGAAGACAGGAAGGTGAAATCGGGCAGCAGGATAGTCTGCCTTGTGACAGGCAGCGGGCTGAAAGACGTCGCATCCGCCCTCAAGGCGGCGGGCAAACCGATAAGCGTTTCAACGGATAAAGCTGAAACATTGAAGATCCTTTGCGGAAAGTGAGCGAGCCCATGGAAGAAAAAAATGTAAAAGAGGTAGCGCTGTCTCTCGGAAGCAATGTGGGCGATTCGTATCAGACGCTCCTGAGCAGCCTCAAGGACCTGAGCCGTTTCGTTGACGACATGAAGGTGTCAAGTTTTTACAGGACGGATCCGATGGATATGAAGTATCAGCCGGATTTTATCAATCTGGCGGTTGCCGGAAAAACGAGCATATCGCCGGATGCACTGCTCAAAAAAGTGAACAGCGTGGAGAAAAAATACGGCCGGGCCCGGGCGATAAAATACGGCCCCCGGACGCTGGATATAGACATAATCCTTTACGGTTCCGAGATAGTGAAGAGGGATGATCTCGTCATTCCCCATCCTGAATTCCGCAAACGGCTTTTTGTGATAGAGCCTCTCGCCGAGATAGCGCCGGAGATGAAAGACCCTGTTGACGGAAAAGAGGTGCACGAGATACTGAAGGAAGCCCGCGCGCACTTCAGCGACAGGATCGAGAAATTGTGATAAGGGCCGTTTCGCCGAAAGACGCCGCGCGTATCTGCGATTTTAAGCGCCGGAAAGGAAAAACGCTGGGCCTTGTCCCGACGATGGGCGCACTGCACGAGGGGCATGTCAAACTCATCAGGGAATGCCGGAAGCAGTGCTCTTTTCTGGTTGTGAGCATATTCGTCAATCCCGCTCAGTTCGGCCCGGGAGAGGATCTCGCGAGTTATCCGGCGGATTTGAAAAAAGATATGAGGATCTGCCGCGAGAACGGCGTTGATATGGTTTTTACCCCGGGGGCTGCGGATATGTATCCGGCGGATTTTGAGACTTTCGTGGAACCGGGAAGACTTGCCGCGCATCTGTGCGGGCTCAAAAGGCCGGGCCATTTCCGGGGCGTGGCGACGGTGGTCCTGAAACTTTTTAATATTATAAGGCCGGACATAGCCGTGTTCGGGAAAAAGGACTATCAGCAGCTTGCGGTGATAAAAAAAATGGCGCGGGATCTGGATCTCACTCTGAAGATCAGGGGCGTTGAGACCGTCAGGACGAAGAGCGGCCTCGCCGTCAGCTCCAGAAACCGCTATCTTTCCGGCGGGGAACTTGAACGCGCGGCTCTTTTAAGAAAGTCCCTGCAAGAGGGGCGCCTCATGGCCTCGCGCGGTTCGTCGGCCGATGCCATCAAAAGAAAAATAAGGGCAATGCTCAAAGCCGCCGGCGGCAGAATAGATTATGTCTCTGTCTGCGACAGGGAATCGCTTGAGGATGTGAGGGAAGTGCGGGGAAAGGCCCTGATAGCTCTTGCCGTGAAGATCGGGCCCGCGCGGCTTATAGATAACATTGAGATAGAGGGGCCCGGCTCGGCGAAAAAATGAATATAGACGAGATCAAAAAAATAGCGGCGCTCGCCAGAATAGAAATCCCGGAGGAGCGCCTGGAAGATTTTGCCGGTGAATTCAACAAGATACTGGAATATTTTAAAAAACTTGACAGCGCTCCGACCGAAGGAGTTGAGCCTTTTCGTTTTGAAGAGGAAAATGTCTGGCGGAGCGATCTCCCGTCTTCTGACAGCGACGCCAGAGAAAGAATACTCAAGAATGCCCCGGAGAGGCAGGATGACTTTTTCAAGGTCAGGAAGGTTATAGAATGAGCGTAAAAGAAAATATCTCATCCTGCATAGTGAAGATAAAGAGCGACAGGACAAACAGCTTTATAGAAATTTTTGAGAAGAGGGCTCTCAGGAAAGCTGAAGGAATTGACAGCCGTCTTGCGTCGGGCGACAGGAATCTCCCTCTGGCGGGTGAGCCAGTGGCTATAAAAGACAATATGGTCATAAAGGGCGAGGCGGCCGGCTGCGCGTCCCGGATACTTGAGGGCTTTGTTTCGCCCTACGACGCTGAAGTTGTGACAAGACTGGAGAACGCCGGCGCTGTGATCGTGGGAAGAACGAATATGGACGAGTTCGCCATGGGCTCTTCAACAGAAACATCCGTCTTTGGCCCTACGAGAAATCCTGTTGATATGGAAAGAGTGCCGGGGGGTTCATCCGGCGGCTCCGCCGCGGCGGTCGCCTCGGGGCTGGTTCCTTATTCTCTGGGCTCCGATACGGGAGGCTCCATAAGACAGCCCGCGTCATTTTGCGGCATCTGCGGCATGAAGCCGACCTACGGGGCGGTGTCGCGTTACGGGCTGATAGCTTTTGCCTCGTCGCTGGACCAGATAGGGCCTTTCGCGAAGGATATGGACGGCATTGAAAAAATATTCAATATCATAGCCGGCAAGGATGAAAAAGATGAGACTTCCCGCGAGATAGAAAAACTTTCCGGGAAAAAAGGGAAACTTGTCTGCGGCATACCCAAAGAATTTTCAGGAAGCAGCCCTGGAGTGAAAGAGGTGTTTGATAAAGCGGTTAAGAAACTCAGCCGGGATTTTGAGATAATAGATGTTTCATTGCCCTCAACGGAATACGCGGTTTCGATATATTACATAATCGCGCCCTCGGAAGCGTCGTCCAACCTTTCCCGTTTTGACGGCATAAGATACGGTTTCAGAGCGGAATCAGAAGATCTCATAGACGGATATTTCAAAACAAGGGGGCAGGGTTTCGGCGATGAGGTCAAGAGAAGGATAATGCTGGGCGCTTTCGCGCTCTCGTCGGGTTATTACGACGCTTATTATATGAAAGCGCTCAAAATAAGGCGCCTCATAAAGAATGAGTTCGACAGCGCTTTTCAAAAAGCCGATGTCATAATCAGCCCCACCTCGCCGAGGACGGCTTTCAAACTGGGCGAAATAACGGATCCTCTTTCCCTCTATCTTCAGGATGCTTACACAATCCCGGCGAACATGGCGGGGCTGCCTGCCGTATCCATCCCCTGCGGAAAAGATCCCGCGGGCCTGCCGGTGGGTTTTCAGATAATGGCTCCGAGGGCAAGGGATATTTTCCTCATAGAAACGGCTAAACAAATTGAGGCGGTGTTTTCAAATGAGTGATTTTATAGTCAGCATAGGCCTTGAGGTGCATGTGCAGTTGAAGACCAAAACCAAAATGTTCTGCTCCTGCGCCGCCGATTCACAGGCCCCGCCCAATACCAATATCTGTCCCGTGTGCACAGGACAGCCGGGAGTCCTTCCTGTTAAAAATGAAGAAGCTGTTTTACTGGGTATCCGGGCCGGTCTTGCGCTTAATTGTAAAATTGAAAAATTTTCAGTTTTTGAAAGGAAAAATTATTTTTATCCCGATTTGCCCAAAGCTTATCAGATATCCCAATGTGAGCTTCCGCTGGCCAGCGGGGGATATATCGATGTTGGTGAAAAACGAATCAGACTGACAAGAGCGCATCTTGAGGAGGACGCGGGCAAACTTCTCCATTTTATAGGCAGTGAGCCTGTTGACGGCTCTCTTGTAGATTTGAACAGATGCGGCACGCCGCTCCTTGAGATCGTGTCCGAACCGGATATTGATTCGCCGCAGCTTGCTTTTGATTATCTTAAGACTTTGCGAAGGATAATGAGGTATGCCGGTGTTTCCGACTGCGACATGGAAGAGGGCTCTTTGCGATGCGACTGTAATATATCTATCCGTCGATCCGAGGACGAGCCGCTGGGTGTGAAAGCGGAAATAAAGAACATGAATTCTTTCAAGGAGCTGAAAGACGCATCTACTTACGAGATAGAAAGGCAGAAAAAACTCGTGGACGGCGGAGGGCAAGTCGTTCAGGAGACAAGGCTCTGGAATTCCTCCAAGGGAAAGACCTTTTCAATGCGTTCAAAAGAAGAGGCCGCGGATTACAGATATTTTCCGGATCCCGATTTGAAGCCCGTCTATGTCAGTGCCGGGATGCTTAAAAAAGAGAAGGAAGCTCTACCTTCTCTGCCGCTGGAAATGAAGAAGAAATTTATGAGCCGGGGACTGAGCGAATATCAGGCGGACATACTCACGGATGAAAAAGTGCTGGCTGACTATTTTGATGAAGTTATCGCAGGCGTTACTCCGGACGGGCAGGAAGAAGCGGCCAATATCGTGATAAGCTATCTTCTCGCGGAATTTGATCAGAGCGCGCTGTCTCTTGAAGAGTTGAAAAAAATAGTGCCGCCCGCCCATATATGCGAGCTGGTTAAATTAAGAAAAGAAGGGAAGATAAATAAGCAGGTTTTGAAAACGATTTTCCCGAAGATGGTTAAAGACGGTGCCTCACCCCGCGACCTTGCGGGTGATGTTGATATTGTCAGCGATGAGAGCGCGATCATCAAACTGGCGGAAGAAGCGGTCAAGGCCAACGCCTCGTCGTGGGAAGACTATAAATCGGGCAAGGAAAAAGCTTCGGGAAGGATCGTGGCCCATGTCATGAAAGAAAGCCGCGGCGCCGCGGATCCGGCAACGGTCATGAAAATACTGAAGCGCATGGCGGGGAAATGAAAAAAATACTTATAATAGAGGACAACGCGGATTCAAGGGAGATATTCCGCACAGTCCTGGAAATGGCGGATTATGAGGTGACGGAAGCCGTTGACGGCGAAGACGCCCTTAAAAAGATAGACGAATCGGAATATTCCGTGATCCTCGTTGACCTGTCACTGCCTAAAATATCGGGCTGGGATCTGATAGAGATAATAAAGGGCAAATACCCCTCGACGCCCCTGATAGCGGCCACTGCCCACGCGATGAGCGGCGACAGGGACAGGGCTCTGAAGGCCGGCTGCGATGATTATATATCAAAGCCGCTGAAACCCTCGGACCTTGTAAAGAAAGTCGGTAAATATACGGAACGATAGAGAAAGAGGCCGGCCTATTGCCGGCGCGGGAGGATAATATGTCAAAAATACT
This sequence comes from Candidatus Omnitrophota bacterium, assembly GCA_013791745.1. Lineage (NCBI taxonomy): Bacteria > Pseudomonadati > Candidatus Omnitrophota > Candidatus Omnitrophota bacterium. The sequence continues at coordinate 13,396 of VMTH01000013.1, read as the reverse complement.
GATAGTTGAAGATGATCCGGATTCAAGGGAGATCCTGGGCGAACGCCTGAGGGCATACGGTTTTGATGTGGCGGAGGCGGTAAACGGATGGGAGGCCGTTGAAAAACTCAAAAAATATAAAGCCGATCTCATCATCATGGACATAATGATGCCGAAGCTTGACGGTTATACAGCCTGCAAGATCATAAGAGAAGATTCTAAAACCGCGAAAGTGCCGATAATTTTTTTGACGGCGAAAGAGCTCATCGGCGAGATAGAGAAGGCTTTTATCTGCGGCGGCGATGATTACGTCATTAAACCTGTGACATGGGAGCGCCTGCTGCCCAAGATCAAGAAATTCATCCCGTGATCAGGGCGGAGCGGGGTTTTGAGCGATGAAAATAAGAAATAAAATACTCATGTTTTTTTCGACAGTGGCGGCGGTGCCGCTCGTTTTTTTCATAGTACTGATGCTCGCGCAGCGCCGCTCGGCCGGTTATATCGAGAATTCCCTTTTCGCTTTAACAAACAGCGCATCTAAGATCACGGAACATTTTCTTCTCAACGCGCAGAAATCAGTGATGGCGCAGTCATACCTTCCTTCCAATCTGTTCCCCGGAGGGGATAACGCTTCGCGCCAGGCATATCTGAAAAGGATACACAGGAAATATAAGATATTCTCATCGGTGATGTTCACGGATATGTCGGGGAATGTCATCTCGCGCTATGGGGAGAATCCCCCGGATGAATTTAAGAATATCTTCCGGGCCCGCCGCATGGAGGACACCCCGCATGTCATCAAAACAGAGGGAGGTTCTTCTATAGCGCTGGTGTCAAAAACAAATAAAAACAATTATCTCGCCGCGCTGATCAATCCGGACTCACTGCTGAATATCCTCGAAAAAATCCTTCCGGTTGAGGGCGCGTCTTTTTATATACGCGATAACGCGGGCAAGACCCTTTTTTCCGATATCAGCGGGGATGAGAAAAACGCATCTCCGCTTGTAGCGGTCAGGTATTCCGACATTGATATTTATAAAAGGACGCTCAACAGGGGCGGCCGGAAGATCTTTGAGGTGATAATACCGATAGCGGGTTTTCCCGGCTGGAGGATATGTCTGAGCGCGCCGCACAAAGTTGTTTTCAAGAGCCTTCGCGACGCAAAATTTTTAGGGATATTTTTTTCCGTCGTGTCTTTTATGCTCGCCGGCTATCTGTCTTTTTATTTTTCAAGCAAAATATCGGCTCCGCTGGAGGAAATTTCAAAGAGCGCGGGAGAATTTGCGCAGGGAAATTTTTCATACCGCCCGCAGATCAGGACCGGCGATGAGATGGAAAACCTCGCGCTCCAGCTGAATAAAATGGCCGACAAGATCTCCGCAGCCCAGTCAGGGAGGGATGCAAAAATAAGATCGTCGTCACGCGACCTGGCAAACGCCTACAAGGAGATAGCCGTCAAAAACGAGAAGCTGGCGCGTTCGGATAAATACAAATCACAGTTTCTGGCGACGATGAGCCACGAGCTGCGCACGCCCATGAACGCCATAATAGGTTTTACGGATCTTCTCAAAGACGGTATATACGGCGTCCTCACGGCGAAACAGAAAGACATACTCTCAAAAGTGCAGCGCAATTCAAATCATCTGCTGAATCTCATAAACGACATCCTGGATCTGTCCAAAATAGAGGCCGGGCGGATAGACCTTATGCCGGAGAACTTCGATCTCAGGGAATTGATCAACACCGTTTCAGGCGAGATCGCATCCCCCGGGAAAGAGGTGGAATTCCGTTCATCCTGTCCGGAAGGCATTGTTCTCTATCAGGATATGATGAGGCTTAAGCAGGTGATATTCAATCTCCTTTCCAATGCCTTTAAATTCACGAAGAAAGGGCATGTTTCGCTTTCCTGTCAGACGGCCAATGAAATAGCTATCATTGAGGTGGAGGATACGGGGATAGGCATCAAAGAAGAAGATACGGGGAAGATATTTGACTCTTTCCAGCAGGCCGACGCTTCAATAACGCGCCAGTTCCAGGGAACGGGACTGGGCCTGAGTATTTCAAAAAAACTCATTGAGCTGATGGGCGGCTGGGTTGACATTAAAAGCGAATTCGGAAAAGGTTCTCTTTTTACCGTGCACATACCCTATAAATACGAAGAGAAGAAAGAATCATAATGAAAGTTTTTCATATTGATTCCGAGAAAACTTTTCGCGGCGGGCAGAGGCAGGTGCTCTATCTGCTGGAGGGCCTCAAAGAAAGAGGCGTGGAGAATTTTTTATTCTGCCCCGGGAAATCCCCTCTCTTTGAAAGAGCCGGCCATATCAGTAAGATCCCGGCGGCCATGCTTGGAGAATTCGATATTTTTTCCGCTTTCAAAATATCAAGACACATCAACAGGGAAGAACCGGATATAATCCATTGCCACAGCGCCCACGCTCTTTCGATCGGGTTAATCGCGAAAAAGCTGGCTTCTTTCAAGCCCGCGCTAATTGCCGCGCGCAGAGTGGATTTCCATATAAGATGTTTGAGAAAATATCTGAGCGCCGACAGAATTATAACGGTGTCAAAGGCGATACAAAAAATTTTAATATCAGACGGTGTGCCCGCGGATAAAATAGATGTTGTGTATTCGGGAATAAAAAAAGAGCAATTTGAAAATTTAAAGGGCGATTACCTTTACAAAGAATTAGGGTTAAACAAAAGCGATGTAATAGTCGGGAATATTGCCGCTTTGACCGAACAGAAAGACCACTTCACTTTTTTGAAGGCGGCGAAGATAGCATTGGGAAAAAATAAAAATATGAAATTTGTTATTGTCGGTGACGGGGGGCTTAGACGGAAACTTATGGATTTCAGCCGTAATAATGGCACGGGTGATAATGTTGTTTTTACGGGTTTTAGAAAAGATGCCCTGAATTTTTTAAAGATTTTTAACATTTTTGCGATGTCGTCAAAATGGGAAGGTCTGGGCACTTCCATTTTAGACGCGATGTCGTCGGGAGTTCCCGTGGTATCAACCTCTGCCGGAGGTATTAAAGAAATTATTGAAGACGGCGAAAACGGCTTATTAGCCGACCCCGGCGACGCGCCGGATCTGGCAGAAAAAATAATCAGGCTTGTCTCCGACGCGGGTTTGAGAAGGGCTTTGACGGATGAGGGCAGGAACATCGCCGAAAAATTCAGCTCCGAAAAAACCGCGGAAGGCACGCTTGCCGTTTACAGGAAGGTTTTAAATGGAAATTAAAGAGATACTGGTAATACAGATAAAGCAGATAGGCGACTGTATTCTGACGGAGCCGGTTTTCAGGGCGCTCAAAGAAAAATATCTCGGTTGCCGGACATCATTTGTCGTCTCGTCGGCCTTCTCGGGTATCTTTGAAAACAATCCCTATATTGACGAGGTCATATCATATAATTTCAAAAAGCCTTTTGCGGAGCTTATAAAAATAAGAAAGAAAAAATATGATGTCGTGATGGATTTCCTGGGCAATCCCAGAAGCCGCGGCCTCACTCTTTTCGCGAGGTCGCCTCTCAAGCTGGGTTTTACGAAAAAAGGAAGCGCTTTTTTCTACACAAAAACCGTGCCGGCCTCATCCGGCCCCGAATATGTCAGCGATACAAAATTCAGGATGCTAGCGGCGCTGGGAATATCCGCGTCGCCGAGGCCGATAAAGATCTATCTCACAGATGAGGAAAAGAAAATGTTCGCGGATTATTCCCGTGAAAAAGGCCGTGCCGGGCTTGTGGCCATATCTGCGACCAGCCGACGGCCGGCGCGCAGATGGACAAAAGAACATTTTGCCGAATTGGCTGATATCCTGATGCGTAGCCACGGCCTTATGCCTGTTTTTGTCTGGGGGCCCGGCGAGGAAGATTATGTGAAGTCCGTGATGGATATGATGAAAGAGAAGGCTCTCATGGCGCCGCCGACAAAATTACGGGAGCTTGCCTCATTGCTATATAATTGTAAGCTGCTTGTGAGCAACGATAACGGCGTCAGGCATCTGGCGGCGGCTGTGGGCACCCCCACACTTGTTATGACCGGCCCGACTTTCAGGGAGTGCTGGACGCCCAAAGAAAAAGAGCACCGCGCTTTACAGGCTGATGTGCCCTGTATCGCCTGCAGCCGCACGGAGTGCGACAGCATGATATGTATGAAAGATTTAAGGTCGGAAGAAGTGGTGAAGGAAGCTGCGGATATGCTGGCAATACATAAGTGCTAATTATTGCAGGTATTGACGCCCTCACCGAATTTTTATAATATTTCCGTAGATTGATAAAAATATCAAGGTGGGGAAATGAAATTTAGAGAATTTATTCAAATCTACAAAGATGCGGTCTTAATTGACGGAAGCACATTTTCTGTTTTTGATAAAGCGCAAAATTTACGGCGGCAGGTGAGCGATTGGCTCAAAAAAGGTTACCTGATCCAATTAAAAAAGGGGACATATATTTTCAGCGATGAGTATAGAAAAATCAATCCGTCTATTTCGTTTATTGCCAATTTTCTATATTCTCCTTCGTATTTGAGCCTGGAATATGCACTTTCTTTTTATGGGCTGATACCCGAGAAAGTAACCGTAATCACTTCCGTGAGCGCCAGAAAAACAAAAACTATTAAAAACCGGATGGGCAGGTTTGAGTATAATTCAATAAAGAAGGAATTGTTTTTCGGATTTAAAAAATCAGGAACTGACGGGCAGAATTTTTTTATCGCAGAACCTGAAAAAGCGCTTCTTGATTTTTTTTATTTGAGAACGGAATTCAAAGGTTCGGAGGCGGAGTTGAAATCGCTGCGGCTGCAGAATTCGGAGATTGTAGATCAGCAGCGGCTGGGTTTATACAGTTTGAAATATAACAAACGTGTGAGAAAAATCAGTAAAGCGTTAATTGAATTTATTAAAAGTGAGGAAAAATATAAAACTATATGAAAGACCACATTAAAGAAATCATAGATGCGAATTTTTCATGCGAAGAAAATAAAAACAGGATACGGGAATATATTCAGAAATATCTGCTTTACATTCTTTTCAAAAAAAAGATATACACAGAACTGGTTTTTACCGGAGGCACGGCGCTAAGAATCATTCATAAAATTAAAAGATTTTCAGAAGATCTTGACTTTAGTTTGTCGGCAAAAAGCAGGGGGATAGATTTTGAGGATATGTTAAAAATCCTTAAAAAAGAATTGCAGTTATCAGGTTACAGCCCGGAAATAAAATACAGCGGCGATAAAACCGTCAAGAGCGCATTTTTTAAATTTCAGGGTCTTCTTTTTGATTGCGGAGTAAGCAGTCACAGCGATGAAAAAATTTCCGTGAAAATTGAAGTGGACACAAATCCTCCGGCGGGGGGTAAGGAGGAAGTGATTTTGTGCAATTCTGTTTTTATGTTTTATATTCTGCATTATGATTTGCCGTCGCTGTTTGCGGGCAAACTGCATGCCGTTTTTTTCAGGGAGTACACAAAAGGAAGGGATTGGTATGATTTGCTATGGTATTTGAACAAATATAATTTAACCCCCAACTTTGTCATGCTTAACAATGCGATAAAACAGACTTCAACAGAATATCCGGAGGTTAATGAAAAAAACTGGAAATCAGAATTGAGGAAAGTCATAGAATCGGCGGATATAAAAAAAGCGAGAAATGATGTCCGCCGGTTTTTGGATGACCCTGCTGAAATAGAGTTTTTGACCAAAGAAAACTTATACAAAGCGCTAAAAAAAAGTTAAAATCCCCTAATGCTTTAGAGAACGTAAATTAGGGGAAAGAATAAGGAGGGGTAAGAAATGAAAAAGAAATTCGGTGAATTTGTGAGTGAGCTCGCGATGACGAACATACAGTTGTGGCACGAGGAAGACAAGGCCAGGGTTAAAGATGACGCGCCCGTGGCCGCCGCCAAACGCGCCGTTGATAAGCTCAACCAGAAGAGGAACGATCTCATAGAAAAGATAGACGAGATGGCGATGGCCCTCAGAAAAGGGGGCAAAAATGGCTGAGACACTGGGCACTCTCGCGGATAAGATAGCTATCTTCGAGCTCAAGAGGTTTCATATGGCCGAGCAGCTTGAGCGCGCTGACGCCTCAGCCGAACACCAAAAAAGCTGCCGCGAAAAACTGAAGATCCTGACCGAACAGCGGGATGATCTCGCGGAAGAACTCAGCGGGCTCTATGACGATATCGCTTCCGGCAGAAAGAAGATAAAACTTTACCGCCAGTTCAAGATGTATAACGACCCCAAATATAATATAAAAAAATGAGTCCGGGAATATCCGTTATTGTCGCCGCCTATAACAGGGCCGAACTCTTCAGGCTCTGCCTGGAAGCCCTCGCCGGCCAGACTTCCAGTGATTTTGAACTCATCATCGCCGATGACGGCAGCGGCCCGGAAATAAAAAAAATAGCGGATTCGTTCCGCGGCAGGATGAATATAAAGCATGTGTGGCAGGCGGATGACGGTTTCAGGAAAACCCTGGCGATAAACAAAGCCGTCAAAATATCATCGGGAGACAAATTATATTTTTTTGACGCGGACACTATTGCCCACCCCGATTACATCAGCAGGTCGAAAGAGTATATATGCGAAGGGCAATACATGGTCACACGCTCGGTGCTTTTGTCCGAGAAGATAGCCGCTCATATCCTGAAAAACGGATTTTCCGCGAAGGATATCTTTAGCGGTTCCGTCAAATGGAGGATAAGAAAAGACGGTTTTTTTGCCAAGACCCGGTACTGCACTTACGGTTTTCTGCTCCCCCGGTTCTTATCGGCCATTACACAGTCATTCAAGAAAAATTCAAACATGTCCGGAAGATGCTGGGGTGTTCACAGAAAAGATTACGAAAGGGTCAACGGCTACAACAATGATTTTAGAGGCGCCTACTGTGAGGATTCCGAGCTGGATACCAGGCTCGCAAACGCCGGTATCAAGAGAAGGCTTGCCACGAATGAGGCCGTAAGCCTTCATTTCCCTCACGGGAAAAGCGCGTATTCCGGCGATAACGCCGCGCGGCTGGAAGAGGTTCTCCGCTCGGGAGCGCTGATATGCGCCAACGGCCTGGATCAGATCAGAATAGAGGACATCGCGGTGCTGAAATGAATATAGCCGTCCTTGATTTTGAAAGATGGGACAGTGGTATCACTTCCTACGCTCTGGCAGCGGCAGAAGGGCTGAAAAATAAAGGGCACAAAATCATTTTTGTGGGGCTCGAGGGAAAGCCGCCCGCCGACTCGGCGGAAAAGCGCGGCGTCAAAACTGCCTGGTTCTCATCCGCCGCCTCGATCTTTGACCTGATGAAACTTATAAGCGCAGAGGGGATAGAGTGCCTTAATCCGCACGACGGGAGATCGCATATGCTCTGCGCCATGGCCAAAATATTAACAAAAGCCCGCCCGCGCCTCGTCAGGACCTACGCGGACGCGAGGCCTGTCGGGAAACATGGCTATTTGTGGAATACAACAGACGCTTTTATAGCGGCTGCGGAATTCATAAAAGACGATTTTGTGAACAAAGGTTTACCTCCCGGAAAAATAAATGTGGTGCGTCAGGGCATGGATATGAATTTTACCGACAGCGCCGTTCCCGCCAAGCTCGCCGGAAAACACAATGTGAGCATTGTGGGCCGCCTGGATCCGGTCAAAGGCCATGAAACTTTTATAAAGGCCGCCGCGATCGTCGCGATGAGTTTTCCGGATGTTTTTTTCTATGTGATAGGCGGAGAAAAAAATGTTAAAATAAATCAGCTTAAAGCGTTTGCGGAAAAGCACGCCGTCGGAAATATTGTGTTCACGGGTTTTGCGGATGATGCGGGATCTTATATGAGAGCGAGCGATATAGGCGTTATAGCCTCTTCCGGCTCCGAAGCTGTTTCGCGCGTTGCCGCGGAATGGATGGCTTGCGGAAAGCCTCTTGTGGCCACAACGGCCGGATGTTTGAGTGAACTGGTGGAAGACGGCGTCAGCGGCCTGATCGTCGCCCCGGATGATCCCGCGGCAATGGCGGTGGCAATTGAACGCCTGCTCAAAGACGACTCCGCGCGCATATCAATGGGCAGGGCGGCGGCGGAGAGGGCGGAAGACATGTTTGATCCCGTGAAATTCGCGGAAAGCACGGAAAAGATATTGAAAGGAGATTTATGAAAGTCAGCGTTATTGTGATCGCGCTAAATGAGGAAGCCAGGATAGCCGGCTGTCTTGAAAGCATCAGGTGGGCGGATGAGATAATTGTCGTCGACACCGGAAGTTCCGACGGTACCGTTGATATTTGTAAAAAATACACGGATAAAATATCTCAGTCGGAATGGCTGGGTTTCGGGCCGCTCAAGGATTTTGCCGTTTCAAAAACTTCCAATGAATGGGTATTGAATATTGACGCGGACGAAAGGGTTTCGGATGAGCTGAGGGATGAGATCCTCGCGTTGTCTTCCAATCCCGCCATTGCCGCGTATAATATACCTTTTCACAATTTTTTTATGAACCGCCGTTTGCGTTTCGGGGGACTTGGCGGTGAAAAGCATATACGGTTATTCAACAAAAATACCGCGGGGTTCGGCGCTGAAGCCGTGCACGAGTCTGTGGCGGTAAGAGGCAGAACAGGGAAACTCAAAGGACACATAGAGCACCGGAGTTACAGGGACCTGTCCGCCTATTTTCAAAAATTCAATCTTTACACTTCAATGATCGCGCGCGAGAAATTTCAAAAAGGAAAGAAATTTCCTGTCAGCGCTTTTTTCAGAATACCGTACGAGTTCGGAGTAAGGTATTTTTTCAAACTGGGCTTTCTGGACGGCGTGGCGGGTTTTATCTATGCATCTATTTCGGCTTTTTACGCCGGAGTCAAATATTTCAAGCTTTACGAACTGACGACGGGCTTAAAAGAATGATTTATTTTTTAGCGGCTATCCTCGCTCTGGCTTTTTCGGCGAGATGGAACTGGTGGAGAAAAAAAACAGAGGGTGTGTCCATACTTATGTACCACAAGATAGGGACTCCACCCGCCGGCTCAAAACTCAAAAAATTATGGGTGAGCGGGGCGAAATTCGACAAACAGATGTCATATCTCAAAAGAGGCGGTTATGAAGTTGTCACATTCAAGGACATTGCCGGAGGAACGGTCAAAGACGGAAGAAAAAAAGTGATAATAACCTTCGACGACGGTTACAGGAACAATTACACGGAGGCTTTCCGCATACTTAAAAAATACGGTTTCAGGGCGGTTTTTTATGTGGTGAGCTCTACGATAGGCAAAAAGAATCTATGGCATGACGCCGATGTTGAAGAACCCCTTGAGATGATGGCCCCGGAGGAAATAAGGAAAATGGCATCCGCGGGCATGGAAATAGGGGGCCACACCGTTTCGCACAAAAATCTTGACCGTATTGATGATGCCGAAGCGGAAAGGGAGATCTCAGAAAATAAAGATGATCTGGAAAAATTGACGGGTGAGAAAATGCTCAGTTTTTCCTATCCTTACGGCGGATACAACGCCAATGTGAAAAAAATCGCGGAGATAGCGGGATACCGCTATGCCGTGGTAATAAAACAGGGGAAGAACGCTTTTCCCTTTGCCGATAATTTCGCGCTGAAACGGCTGCTTGTCAGGAGCGAAGAGACTATTTTTGATTTTTATCTGAATCTTTCGCGCGGGAGGAACAGATTGTGAGCGCTGTTAACGCGCGGCCCGGCGTTTCGGTCGTCGTGAATGTTTACAAACAGGCCAAATTTTTCAGGTTGTGCCTTCAGAGCCTGGTCGATCAGACAGATAAAGATTTTGAGGTGATAGTCGCCGATGACGGCAGCGGCAAAGAGGTGGAAGATGTTGTAGCGGAGTTCAGGGATTCGTTGAGGATAACGCATCTCTGGCAGGAGGACAGGGGTTTCAGGAAGGCCCTTGCCCTTAACAAGGCGGCGAAGACGGCGTCGGGCGAAAAGTTGTTTTTTATTGACGGCGACATACTTGTCCACCCGAAGGGTGTGGCGGTCGTGAACAAAGAACTCCGGCAGGGCCGGTACATAACATCGCGTGTTGTGAGAATATCCCAAAAACTGAGAGACAGGATAATAGGCGGCAACTACACATCACGAAAAATATTTTCTTTTCCATTTTTTGCGGCACTGACGATAGATTGGCTCTTCGGCAAAACCCGTTTCCTTGAATACGGGATCATGCTCTCTCCCGTGCCCGCGTCTTTTTTTCAGAGCTTGAAGAAAAGCAGGCAGGTTTTCGGCGGCTGCTGGGCCATTTACAAATCCGATTTTGAGCTTGTGAACGGCTATGACAATTCCTATATCGGTTACGGCCACGAGGATTTTGACATAGGCTGGCGCCTGCACTGGGCCGGCGTGACGGCGAAGCTCGTCACCAACCGCCTTGTGATGCTGCATCTGTATCACGGTAAAAGGCAGGAAAACCTTGAAAACAAGGAGAAGAAAAAGCTCGCCGAACGAGATAAAAAGACCCGTTGCGAAAAAGGCCTCGCCGAAACGGATGACATAATATTGAAATGAGGGTGAGACACATCCTGAAAAACATCAGAAAAAATATAAAAGACTTCCTTCGGCATCCGATAGCGTCTCTGGGTGGCAAAAGATACTGTTCATTTCCTCCCGTGTTGAGTTTCGATCTACGCAGCGATGATTTTAAGAAGGCCCTGCTGTTTTTTCTGGACAAGTTGAGAAAAGGAGAACACTTCGCTTTTTCAAGATGGGGTGACGGTGAGATGGCGATCTTAAAGGGTGACGCGATAGACATACTTAAAAAAGAGCACGGTGAATTTAAATATGATCCCTGCGATGAGAGCGATGAGTTTTATAGAACTAAAATGACCGAAGCGTTCACCTTCAAATCGGCGAATTATTTTGTGGGCATAGGATGCCCCTGCTGTGTCGGCCCGGACGCTTTTGAATGGATGAAACAAAGTTCGCGACAGGACGAAGCGCATCTGGCCTGGGCGAATCTGTTTGTGAATGCCAACTATGAGTATTTCCAAAAAAACTTTATTAACGGCGTATTCGCAGAAAGGAAAGTTGTTTTAGTGTGCAATGACAAGGCGGTTCCCGAAAAACTGCCTTTTATAAGTGAAAAAATCTTCAGGGTGTCGCGCAACTCGTGGAAGGAAGACTATGCTCTGATAGACAAGATAGGCCGGTGGATAGAAGAGAACAAAATAAAGGGCAGGGTATTTCTTTTCTGCGCGGGGCCGTTGAGTAATATGCTCGTTCATCAGCTGTATTCAAAGAACCCTGAAAATACTTATATTGACGCGGGGAGCGTTCTGGACCCTTTCATGGGCCTGGGCGCGACACGGGATTATCTGCGCGGGGGTTTTACCGCGCGCAAGATCTGCACATGGGACGCGGAATTGCAGAAAAAGAAAATATTCTTCTGCTACGGGCCAGCGTACGGCAGGAAAAATATGCTCAAAGAGACGGTCAAATATAACGCCATGTATTTCCCTCAGGCAAAAATAAAAATTGTCGCCAATGACCGCGCTGTCGGAAGGATGAAGATAAGGGGAGTGGATGTTGAAATCGACAAGTTCGCCAGGGAACGCGACCCCCGGTTCAGTTCTTTGAACGCTTTGATGCTGTCACTGCGAATGGCTGTCGCTGAAGGCGATGGCGACTTTATCATTTTCACTCATGAAGATTACCGGATACAGGACATAAGTCTCTTGAGCAAAGCTCTTATGAAAATTGAAGAAGGCTATGATATGGTTTTTCAGGAAAGCGGTGATGTTAAGGCAGAAGATCGTTTGGATTTTGATGTTTTAATTATCAGTTTTAGCGCCGCCTCAAAGATCTTTTCAAGTTTGGCAACAGTAAAACCCGCAACAGGCGAACATATCGAAGATTATTTTACAGGACTCGTGAAAAAGAACATTGCTGACGATAAAATTTTTTCCATTGAGCGCCGTTCGGTACCGGGTAAATCCGATGAGCTTGGCTTTTACCGTATCCCGCCGCAAAAATAGAAACCGGTTCCCGGTGCGGAAAATAAAGAATTAATATAGTAGCTCAGGTAGATTATTTTGACATCAGGGAGAGGATCTCGTCGTCCCTGTCGTCCCAGTTGTAGTCTTTTTCAATTTTTTTTCTGGCGTTATAAGATTGTTCTTCTATCTGGGAAGGTTTGTTTATATAGTCTTCAAGGATTCCTGCCAGGTGAGAGGTGTCGATGATAGCTTTTGTGAATGCCGTCCTCCGCCCCTTTTTTAGTTTTTTTACTTTTATCAGCCGGCCCTCCACTCCATCGTCCAGCCATTCATTCATCGTCGGAAAATCAGTGGTGACAACAGGCATTCCCGAAGCCATCGCTTCGGTTATCGTCAGCCCCACGCCTTCCTGCCAGGTGGGATAAACATAGACGTCCCCTGTATTAAAAAGGCCGCCCTTTGTGTTGTCGGCGGTTTTAAAGCTGAATTCGCAGGAAGTGTTTTTTTTAAAATATTTGATGAATTCCGGGTTTATCATTTCCCGCGCTTCTTCCTGGGCGGTGGCGGTAAAAACAAAATCAAGTTTTCGCGGAGCTAAAATCCTGCGCAAAAAGCCGCCTTTCATTTTTTCAAGAGTTCCGGGTATGAATTGATAGCCCTTCCTACGGCTGCCGTAACCGACATTAGTGTAAAATCTGACTTTGTTTCCGGCTTTACGCGGTATGAATTTAAAATTATCGAGTATGACGCCCCAGCGTATAAGAACGGTATTGTCTATTCCCGCCTCCCTGAGCCAGTGAAAGTTCCTTTCCGTGTGGGCGAGACTTAAATCGTAAATGCCGTTCATCTTTTCTATCATGCCGGTGAGGAACCAGTCGGGATAGTTTATCAGTTTGATGCCTTTTTTATGGAGCTGGCCGCTTTCCTCTTTCATCCCGCTTTTTCCGTAAATGTTCTGATCCTGAAAAAGAAGGATTTCCGGCTTAAAATCCTCAACCCAGCCCCAGAACAGCGGGTGGTCTATATCCATACTTTCGGGGCCCTCAACTATTTTTTCGCCATGCCAGCGCAGGGGCGTCAACCAGGGGTTGCCTCTGGAAAATATGCTGTAGTTTATCTGGTCGGGGTGTTTGTCAAAGCTGTGAACCCAGTTCCGGGCGATGTGCCCCATCCCGCATTCCGCCCAGGCGGTTACAATACCCACGCGTACGGGTTTCATAAAAGATAGCGGCAAGAAATATCTGTTTTTTTATCCGGCATTTTTTGCTTCTGCATCGTCCCGGCGCCGGTACTATTTAAATGAACAGTAAGAGAATCTGCCAAGTTCATCCAGTGTATATTTTCTTAGGGATAGGCATTTGAATCCGTGTTCTTTCATTATCGTTTTTGCCGTTTTCTCATAATCAGCTTTGTGCATATCATCAAGAACAATAATTCCGGTCTCTTTCACATGATCCATCGTGAAACCCAGCATATTT
>VMTH01000012.1 GCA_013791745.1 Candidatus Omnitrophota bacterium | reverse complement strand
GCGCCCACAAGTATTACGGCGTCAGACATTGAAATTCCTTTTGCGTCGCGGGTTTTACCGATTTCTTTCATCTTTTTTATTAGCTTCTTCAGCTCGGCAGAAGTTAGTATTTTGATGATTATTGTGTCCATGCCCTTGGCTTTCGGGGCGGTTCTGCCGGCTATTGTTATCAGTGAGACCGCGGCTTTGATCCCGTCTTTATAAATAGTTTCAGTCATAATTTCCTCCCATATTTTTAATTGCCCGCGCTCGGTTCCGTTTTCCAAAATTGTGCAGAACTTGTCACATGTCAAGACCTGACCCCATTCTTAATTATATCTCAGCGGTTCGGTGCCGGTTATAAAAGGCATCAATATGGCATCAGGATTATCCGGCAGGGCTCTTTTGCCGGTGTTCTTATTAATGGGCACGAAGTTGATCCCGGCGGGGGGATGGAAATCCGATATGGGCCTGCTTTCCGTTATCCTTTTCATGAAGGCCGTCCACACGGGGACAGCCATCACAGCTCCGGATTTTCTCCTGCCGAGGCTCGCGTTGTTGTCATAGCCCGTCCATATTCCGCACACGACATCGGGAATGAAGCCCGTAAACCAGGCGTCCGTAAACATGTTCGTGGTGCCGGTTTTACCACCGCGCGGGCGGTTCAGCGAGCGGGTGCCGGCCCCTGTGCCGTTCTCGGCGACATTCTGAAGCAGCCAGTTCATGATATACGCTGTTTGCGGGGATATGCATTTTTCAGGTTTCGGTCCGTTTATTTCCAGCAGATTCCCGGAGTCATCGGTTATTTTGATGATCCCGTAAGGCGTTACTTTTATGCCCTCATTGGCGATGATGCCGAAGGCCGCCACAAGTTCCGGCAGCGTGACCTCGCAGGCGCCCAGGGTCAGCGACGGTATGGGCAGCAGTTCTCCGGACACGCCCATTTTTCTGGCGTATTTGACGACAAGATCCGGGCCTATGCGCTGAATGAGATCCACAGCGCAAAGATTTTGGGATTGCGTTATGGCATCCACCAGCAGGGTTTTTCCCTCGTATTCACCGCTGTAGTTGGAGGGTATCCATATTTTATCAGGCGGTATGTTTATGAGGAATTGGGGATCCAGATCTGAAAGGTCGGTGGTGCGCGAGAGGAGTTTCCATTTAATGCCTTCCTGAAAATACGCCACGGGCGCGTCCTCAAGTTCGCTCACGACGGTATAGCCGTTGTCGCAGGCGGCGGTGTAGGTGAAGATCTTAAAGCCCGAACCCGGCTGGCGCCGTGCCTGAACGGCGCGGTTGAACTGGGATTTGGCATAATCCCTGCCGCCGACCATGGCCAGTATTTCGCCGCTTCGCGGGTCCATCGCCAGCAACGCCCCCTGCACGGACGGAAAGATGGATAATTTTTCCTTCTCGGCGCCGAGATCGTCTTTTATCATCTCGCTCGTCACCTCAAAGCCTTCTTCTTTCATTCTGCCGTATCGGATCTGTTTCGCTTTTTCTTCGTCAAAGGCCGTCAGACGATTTTCCAGCTCCTCTTCGGCGATGAGCTGCATGTCGTAGTCCAGGGTGGTGTAAACTTTGAGTCCCGCTTTGTATATGGCGTTGTAGCCGTATTTTTCCTCAAGGTATTGGCGCACATATTCCTTAAAATAAGCGGCTGTTTCAATTTTATCATCTATGACCTGCATGGTTATGGGCGTGGCGGAAGCGTCAACATACTGCCGGTCATCGATCATTTTTTCTTCAATCATCCTCCTGAGCACGACCTGCCGCCGCTGGTAAGCGCTTTTCAGATTGCTGAAGGGGCTGTATCTGCTGGGTGCCCTCGGAAGCCCCGCCAGCATGGCGCATTCGGCGAGGTTCAGGTTTCTGACGGATTTATCGAAGTAGACTTTCGACGCGGATTCAACGCCGTAGGCGCTGGCTCCGAAGTATATCTGGTTCAGATAGTATTGCAGTATTTCCTGTTTGGAATATTTTTTCTCAAGCTGTATCGCGAGGAAGACCTCTTTTATTTTTCTCGCTATCGTCCTGTCGCGGGTGAGGAACATGACTTTCGCAAGCTGCTGGGTTATGGTGGAGGCGCCCTGTGAAATACGGCCTCTTTCAACATTCACCATGAAGGCCCTGGCTATCCTCTTGGGATTGATCCCCCAGTGCTGAAAAAAACTCGTATCCTCTATCGCCAGAATGGCGTTCTGAAGGTCCACGGGTATTTCCGTGATGGGAGTAACGACGCGCCGCTCGATATAGAATTCGGCGAATTCTATTCCGTGCCTGTCGTAGAGTTTGGTTATTATGGGCGGCGAGTATTCCTGCAGGATATCTATGTCCGGCAGGCCCTTTGTCAAAAAGTTAACAAAGGCGAAAGCGGCGAGCCATCCCAGCGCGAGCCCAGCGGCCGCCTTTATATAGATCTTGTATCTTTTCATCAGACAGGGATTTTAGCAAATTATCCTCAATTTTCCCAAACGCCCCTTTGCTTTTTCCGTTCGCTTTGTCGCGCAGCGTGAAAGTTTGTATAATGACGCCTCTAGATGGAAATGTGAACAGGGAGTTCTTTATGGCAGACAATAAGATTATTTTTTCAATGGTGGGTGTGAGCAAGACCTATCCTCCGCAGAGGAAGGTGCTGAAGGATATTTATCTGTCGTTTTTCTACGGCGCGAAAATAGGCGTTCTCGGCCTCAACGGGTCGGGGAAGTCCACACTCCTCAAGGTCATCGCCGGCACGGAGCAGGCGGACACGGGCGAGCTGGTTTTTTCGCCCGGCTATTCCGTGGGCATGCTGGAGCAGGAGCCTCATCTGGACGAGGGCAAGACGGTGAAGGAAATAGTCATGGAGGGCGCGGGTGTTGTCTCGGAGCTGCTAAAAAAATACGATAAGATCAACGAGAGGTTCTCCGAGCCCATGGAGCCGGATGAAATGGATAAGCTCATAGAGGAGCAGGGCGAGGTGCAGGAGCAGATAGAAAAACACAACGGCTGGGAACTTGACCACACGCTGGAGAGGGCGATGGACGCCCTGCGCTGTCCGCCGGGAGACACGATAATAAAGACCTGTTCCGGCGGCGAGAGGCGGCGTGTGGCGCTGTGCCGGCTGCTGATATCCGAGCCCGACATACTTCTTCTGGACGAGCCGACGAACCACCTGGACGCCGAATCCGTCCAGTGGCTGGAGCAGTTCCTCAACAAATACAAAGGAACGGTCATAGCCGTCACCCACGACAGATATTTTCTGGACAATGTGGCGGGCTGGATACTTGAGCTCGACCGGGGCGAGGGCATTCCGTGGGAAGGCAATTATTCCTCCTGGCTGGAGCAGAAGGCCCTGCGCCTCAAACAGGAAAAAAAGCAGTCAACAAAAAGACAGCAGAGTCTTGAGCGCGAGCTGGAGTGGGTGAGGATGTCACCTCACGCCCGACAGGCGAAATCAAAGGCGAGGCTCGCAGCTTACGACAGACTGCTCAACGAGGATGTCAAACAGCGCGAGGAAAAACTTGAGATATTCATACCCAACGGCCCACGCCTGGGGAATCTGGTTATAGAAGCGAAGAATGTGTCAAAGGCTTTCGGCGACAACCTTCTTTTTGAGGATCTGAATTTCGCTTTACCCCCCAACGGCATAGTAGGGATCATCGGCCCCAACGGCGCGGGGAAGACCACGCTCTTCCGCATGATAATGGGCACGGAAAAAGCCCTCTCTGGAAGTTTCAGCGTCGGAGACACGGTGAAACTCGGCTATTTTGACTAGCAGCACTCCAACATAGACCCTTCCAAAACCGTCTATGAGACGATAGCCGGCGGGAGCGATGAGATCAAAATGGGCAATTCCTTCATCAACGCCCGCGCTTACGCGGCGCGTTTTAATTTCACCGGCGCCGACCAGGAAAAGAACTGCGGGGTGCTCTCCGGCGGCGAGCGGAACCGGCTGCATCTGGCCCTGACGCTGAAAGAGGAGGCCAATGTCATATTGCTGGATGAGCCGTCAAACGATATTGACGTCAACACGCTGCGGGCTCTGGAGGAAGGTTTGATGAATTTCGCCGGATGCGCCGTCGTCATCGCCCATGACCGCTGGTTCCTGGACAGGGTGGCCACGCACATACTCGCCTTTGAGGGAGATTCGCGGACTTATTTTTTCGCGGGCGGCTACACCGATTATGAGATAAACCGCCAGAAGCGCCTCGGCGATCTCGCCCCCAAAAGAGTGAAGTACAAAAAACTTACACGTTGAAGAATTCTGAAATATACGGAAAATCAGCGGGTTTTAATATGCAGATTCAGACAATTCCCGTCGGGGTTTCTACGGTGCATTACTATTAGTAACCGTCCCCAATACTGATGAAGAAAGTAATAGTTGTCGGCGGAGGGCCGGCGGGCCTCATGGCGGCGATAACGGCCTCGGAAGAATCCGCCGATGTCACTCTTCTGGAAAAAATGCCTTCGGCCGCCAGGAAACTGGCCATCACGGGCAAGGGCCGCTGCAATCTTACAAACAGCGCGGGTATGGCTGATTTCCTCAAAAAATTCTCCGACGGCGGGCGTTTTATAAAGCCCTCTTTCTACCGTTTTTTCAACAGCGATCTCATGGAATTTTTTGAAAATAACAATGTGCCCCTTAAAACCGAAAGGGGAGGCAGGGTCTTTCCCGAAAGCGATAAATC
>VMTH01000011.1 GCA_013791745.1 Candidatus Omnitrophota bacterium | reverse complement strand
CTGGACAGGTTCCAGCTGGGGCGCCGGCGGCGTGCAATACTGGATTTCCGCATCGGGCACAAATCCATGGAGCTATAATAATATGAATTTATGGGGTAACGAAGTGGAATACAAAGTCGCCGCGAAGGCGAAAGATAACGCGGGGAACTGGTCCGCCGTGTCTTCATCGCAGACTTTTATTGTTGACAAATCTTCGCCTTTGACAAGCGTCTCAATTCCGCTCACTGCCAAGTATTACGGGACTTTCTCGCCAAATCAGTTAAGCGGAGAGGCTAATGATAAGGACGGCACAGGAGACGCCAGCGTCAGTAATGTCGATCAGACAGAGCTTAAAGTGCAGATAAAGGATGAGGATACGGGGAATTATTGGAGAGGAACGGTCGACCAGTGGGGCATTGAAGATTGGATGCCTGTAACAAGTTATACGCCGGGTTTCCCGGGGAACTGGAGTTATAACGAACTGCTTGCTTCCGACGGCACATGGGTTTCCGGCCATCAGTATAGGGTGAAAACTAAAGCCGCTGATTTCGCGGGCAATTATGAAGTACCGGGCGCGGGGAATGTTTTTATATTTGACAACAAGAAATCCACTTCAACGGTGAGCGTGCCTGTTCCAGGGAAGTCATACAGCAGTCTTTCATCTATAACAGGGAAGGCTTCCGACGGAGCTTCCGGCCTTCATCCAGCCGGGGTTGACTTCGTTGAAGTCAGAATTAAAAACGAATCAAACAGCCAGTATTTGACGGCTCCAGCGACATGGGGCGGCGTCTCAAAATGGAATGTGGCCGCGGGCTCGACTTCATGGTCGCTTTCGGCCACCGCATGGGCGTCAAGCACAACTTACACGATAAATACCAGAGCGTATGATAAAGTGACAGAACCTTCGGCGAATATTGAAGTGAATTTCAGCTCTTTCACATTTACATTTGATAATGTCGCGCCGGATTCGCACATATCGGCTCCGACGGCAAATCTTTATTCATCAAATCTTACATCGGTGGGCGGCACAGTTTACGATCACACAACGGGAGTTTCCGGCGTTAAAGCGGCGGTGAAAGGGAAAACCGGTTGGCACACGGACAGATACTGGAACGCCTCTACCTGGACGGCGCCGGGCGCGGAATTCTGGCTTGACGCCACAGGGGCGTTTCCTTCCGCTGCGGGAGCGACTGAAAATTTCTCATGGGCGACTTCTACGAGCGCGTGGACATCAGGCGAAAGATTTGAGCTGTTTTCAAAAGCAACCGACCGGACGGATAATTCGGCAAACACGGAGACTCCGGGGGCCCCGGGAATAATTTTCACATTTGATAATATTAAACCCGTATCAATTACAACCTATCCCGCTCAGGGAATAGGCTATAGTGATCTTCCCGCGGTTTATGGTACTGCATCAGATGCTTTAAGCGGCGTTTATCCGGCGGGGGTTCAAAATGTCCGGCTTGCCATACAGATAGACCCCGCCGGAGGCAACTGGTGGGACGGTAATGGTTGGGACAGCGCGGCGGAAGTCTGGTTCACCGCAACTTTGGCCTCCGGAAAATGGTCATATAATACATCCACGGTTACATGGGCCAGCGGCCGCACATACAAAATTAAATCCAAATCGTCGGATAAAGCAACGCCCGCAAACGCCGAAAGTGAGCCGTTAAACAATGTGACATTTACAATAGATAATGTCGCTCCGGATTCGTATTTCATAAAGCCCACCAGCGGGACTTCATATAACAAATCAGGCAATGAACTCGCATCGCTTTACGGCACCGCGCAGGATGACGCAAGCGGCATAAAAAAAGTGGAGATTGCAATTCAGAACTGGTCATTGGGGAATTATTATTATAACGGGGCGGGGTCATGGCCTTACTCGGAAACTCCCATCTGGATTGTTACTTCATCCACACCTTCCGGGGTTAACGCCAACTGGTCGTATCCGGCGCCGGTCTGGAATTCCGGCGATTATTACAATGCGTATATTAAAGCGACCGATAACACCGCGGTGCCCGCGCCTAATGTTGAAGCCGCGCATTTTGTGCAGTTCAGCATTGATATT
>VMTH01000010.1 GCA_013791745.1 Candidatus Omnitrophota bacterium | reverse complement strand
GGGGGCGCCTGAGCCGAAGGGCGCTTGCGCTGATATCGGGCGCGGCGGCATTCATATACGCCGTAAGCGATGAGATGCATCAGCTCTATGTGTTGAACAGGCACGGCAGCGCCGCTGATGTGGCGGTAGACCTGCTGGGAATAGTGATTGTGTGCTGGCTGATATCATACAGGGATTTTTTTCCGCATGATGGCGGAATAACGAGGGGAGGTAAGGCTAAGTGAAAGGAAGACGAAGAAAGCTTGCTAAAGTTAAAAGACATAAGCTAAAAAAAAGACGCAAAGCAATGCGTCACAAAGCGAAATAAAGGTTTGATAAAACCCGTCGCGGCGGTGATGACCCCGCCCGCGCCGGATGGGATTTTTATTGACAACCGATATTGTATTCATTGACGGAAAAGGTGTTTCGCCCCGGCGAATTTTCAATTGCGGTAAGACATCTTTTCTGCTGGAGAAATTCAAGGAGCTCGTTTCCTCGGGTGCGGATGTTTCAAGGATACTCGTGCTCTGTCCTCTGTCCGTCAAGGAGCGTTTTACTGATATAGCCCTCGCCGGAGCGTCCGGATGCGGTGAACTCCACATCGACAGCTTTTCGGCTTTCGCCAAATGGGCTCTGAAAAAGAACAGCCATCAATTCACCCGCTCCTGCGATTTCACTATTATTTCGGGCAAGGAAGAGGAAGTGATCGTAAAAGAAATACTTTCGGAAAACCTCCCACCGCTTAAAAATTTCTCAGCCTGCCGTAATTTCCGCGGTTTTATATCCGAGGCCGTTAATTTTATTGACGCGCATAAGATAGCCCCTTCCGTAAAGCTCGGCCCCGACGAGTTCGCGCTTCTCGGCGAATATGACAAGAGGCTGAAGGAAAGGGGTCTCTTTGACCTGCGGGATGTGGAAAAGCTCTGCCTTGAATCCGTGTCATCGGGTGTTTTCAGCTCCGGTTTTGATCATATCTTTCTTGACGGGTGGGAGGACCTCAACCGTCAGGAGAGCCGCATATTCATCAGCCTTGTGGAAAGAGCCCCCGCGCTGAAAGGCCTGTACATCGCGGGAGATTCCTCGCGGGGCATATATGATTTTCTCGGCGGTGACGCTGAGGGCACGAGAAAGGCCCTTGAGGGAAAATTCGCGCCTCACAGCCCGATCCTCAGCGCGACAATAGAGCCGGAATTCGAGGTTTGGAAATTCCTGAGCGATTATGACAACGCTCAGTGGATACTCTCAAAGATAAAAAAACTCATCGCTTCGGGCATAAGCCCGGAGGATATAGCCGTTATAGCCAGGGATACGGGAGATGAGATAAAGATGCTGGAGGATATGGCGTCATCCGAAGGTGTGCCCGTGAGCTGTCCCTCGGGTGCGCCCTTTTTCAAGCATCCGCAATTCTTAGCCTTCATGTCATTCCTGTATTTTACGGAGGGGATCGACGAGAAAGTCTCTTTCGCGGATATGCTGGCCCTGCCTGTCTTCAAGATGAGCGATTCGGATATTTTCAGGTTCCTTGAAGGCTCTCATGAGATGAGGAAAGGTCCCGCGGAAAAAATAGAGAAGGTGAGGAGCTCCGCGAAGAAAGCGGCCCGGGCTGATTCCCTGCCGAATCCCGCGAAGATAAAAAAGCTTTATTCTTTCTGCGGTTCCGAGGAACTCGCCGGCGATGATATCGTGTTGAACCGGCTCTTCGGCAAATTCTTTGAATATGCCGAAAAATTCCACAGCATCACCGGCGGGATGGCATTTGAAACATTCCTGTCTTTTTTGAGTGAATCCCTCGCCACTTTCGCCAGGGCGCCTTATCTGGGAGATATTCCCGGCACATCGCCGCTCCTGACCGTCCATGAAGCGAAAGGCGCGCATTTCAAATTCGTTTTTATCCCCGGCGCGGTCTGGGGCAAGTTTCCCAGACGCTTCAGCCCGGGCGTTTATATTAAAAAGACCGAGGACGAGCAAAAACATTATGATACGGAGGAGAAGATATTCCTCAGCGCCCTCAGCGCCGGAACGGAGAAAGTTTTTGTGTCCTTCAACGGCGGCGATGAAGACGAGATGCCCTCGCCCTACATAGAAGAATTCCTCAAAGACATCGCCGTCAAGTCCGCCCCGGCCCAGGACACATTTTCCGTAGAGATGGAGATGGTTCCCGCGGAAAGGCCTCCGGACGGAAGCGTTCATGGCGATATATTTTTCTCCGGCCGGGACGGAGGGAAGGTAAAGATCTCGGTCTCTTCCCTTGAAAGTTATATGAAATGCCCGCTGAATTTCTTTATAGAGAGAATGATCTCCCTTGAAACAAAGAGATCGGAAAAGGCTCTTTGCGGGACTCTCGTACATTCCATACTTGAAAAGTTCCATGCTGAATTCCCCGTGCCGGCCCGCAAGAGTGAGATGTCGCGCCGCATGGATGAGCTCACCGATGAGGTTTTTTCCTCGCCCGACGCCGCTGATTTTGAAACGCGTCACTCCGCCGGATGCTGGAAGGCCTTCTTCTCTTTTTTTCTGAAGAAATACGCAGAGGGAGACAATATTTTTAAAGTTACGGAGAGAGAAAAGAGTGTCAGCGTTCCCATAGAGGACATCGAGGTCAGCGGCCGCATCGACAGGGTGGATGAGATAGAAGGCGGTTTTGAGGTCATAGATTATAAGACAGGGACCGGAAAAAAATTCAAGAAAGTCGCCCTGCGCAATCAGATAGGCAGGGGCGAGCATCTGGCTCTGCCTATTTACGCCCGGGCTATCGAGGGTTGCAGTGAGATAACGCTTTTCTGGCTGGCCGATCATGAGAAACCTGAGGATTATCCCCAGAAGGTGACGCTTGCGCTGGATGACGAAAAGACCCTCGCGGCGCTGGAAGAAATGGATCTGAAGCTCAAAGAGGCGCTCGAGAATATAAAGAAGGGGGATTTTTCCCCCGCGTCCAAATGCCCCAACAGCCGCAGCTGCCCGCATAAAGACTTGTGCGCGCGCGTGAGAGGAGTTGACATATATGAAATCTGAGCTGACGGTGGCCACCGCCGGCGCCGGCACCGGCAAGACGACCTATCTGGTGAGCGAGTTCCTGGATAAAGTGGACTTGCTGAAAAGCGAGGGGAAGAGCCTCAAAGACGCCCTCGGGTGCGTGCTGGCCGTCACCTTTTCCAGAAAAGCCGCCGGGGAGATGAAGAAGAGGATAATCGAAAAACTGGGCGAGCCCCGCATGATGCCCTTCCTGAATATCTCCACGATAGACGCTTTCTGCGCGGATATATTGAGAGAAAACCCCGCCGCGGCCGGGATAGATTCCAAGTTTGAGATACTGTCGGGAGGCAGCGAACACATATTTTTCAGGAAGGCTATAGACAAGGCCAGGAACACTATCATCATGGAACCGGTCTCGCCCATCGACCTTCGCAGCGCGAAGGAGCTATACGATTTTATCACGCATCTGCGCCTCCGACTCATCAGGCCTGATGACCTGGCTGATTTCAGGTGGGAGGGAGAAGGGAATTTCATACCCTTCATCCGGCTGCTTTACAAGATTTTCGAGGGCAATATGAAAGAGCGTTCGGCCCTTGATTTTCCGCAGATCCTTCTTGAGGCCTACAGGCTGCTGGACGGGCACAAAAATGTGAGAGATGCCCTGCGCGAAAAATACAGGTTTGTTTTTATAGATGAATTCCAGGACACGAGCCCCGTGCAGATGGAGCTCTTTATGAAAATAGATCCGCAGCGGCTTTGCGTCGTCGGGGATTTCAACCAGTCCATTTACTCCTTCCGGGGCGCTACGCCGGAAAACTTAACCGGCATAAAAGAGAAGGCCGGCAAAACCAAAAGTCTGTCCACAAATTTCAGGAGTGTTAAGAGCGTGCTGGATTTCGCCAACCTGATAGAGGGCAAACTGAAGGATTATCATCTGCTGTCCCCGCGCCCGGACGCTCCCGCCGGGGAGAAGGTCTGTATCGTGACAGCGGAAAACCGCCGTCAGGAAGCGCTCTATATAGCGCGCCGGATCAAGCGGCTGAAAAAAGAGCAGGGCTTAAAAAACAGTGATTTCGCCGTGATACTCAGGAGCATGAAAACGGCCATATCCGATTATGAAAAAGTGTTCAGGGATGAAGGGATAGATTTCCTCAGCGCCTCCGGCGGCGGTTTTTACGACAGGGCCGAGATAAAGCAGATCGTCGCTATCCTCAAATTCCTTGCCGCGCCGGGCGATGACAGCGCTTTTTTTGAATTTCTCACGAGCCCCATGGTAGCCTTTACGCTTGAGGATATTTATTCTTTCGGCGCTAAAAGAAAAAAGGGAGTGTCACTTTTTGAGGCTTTTCTTGACGCCGGAGACAGGCCGGGGAAAGATAAAAGGGCGAGAGTGGATTTTTTTCTTAAAAACAGGAAATTTCCCGGCAGGGTTTCCATCCACAGATACATCATGGTTATTATACTGGACTGCGGCCTGACCGAATGGGTGAAAGCCGATTTTGACGGCGTTTACCGTCTTCGCGCGCTCGCTAACATAAAAAAATTCCTGGAGCTGGCCCTGAACTACGAAAAAACATCCCCGGCTCCCTCTCTTTCCGAATTCCTGGAATACATCGGCGGGCCGGACAAACACAGCTCGGGGGCGGTGGAGTCGGACGCCGCGCTGGATTCGTCGGATTGCGTGGATATAATGACGGTGCACAAGATAAAAGGCCTTGAGAGAAAAGTGGTTTTCGTGGCGAACATAACGCCTTCGCAGTTCCCGATCCGCGAGCGTGTATCTATGCCCTGGGAAATCACAGGCGGGACGATCAGGCGCGTGGAGAAGGAAAAAAAACCGAAAAACGCCGAGCCGAAGATCGCCGATGAGGAATGGCGTCTTTTTTATGTGGCCATGACCCGCGCGAAGGAAAGGCTTTATCTTCTCGGGCGACCGTCTAAAGGAAAATTGAGTCCCCTGCTGTCTTTCTTTCTTGACGGTGAAGGAGAAAGTTTCTCTCTCAAGAAGGAGTACGCCGCGCTGGCCGAGCATTGCCGTGCGGAGGGAGTTTTTGAGGATAAAAGGAAGACGAAAGAAGTGATGATACCCGTTTTCCGCAGTCACGGCGCTTGCGAATATTTTTCCGAAAAGACTGTCATTGATACCAAGATCAAAAAAGGCTTTAGCGTTTCCGAGATCAGCGGATATCATTTTTGCCCTCTGAGATACAGGAACGATTATATATTGAAAAAAACCGGCAGCGCCTCGGAGGATCACATAAAAGTGGGGAATGTCCTGCACACGGCGATAGAACATTTTGACAGGAGCCGTGACGATGATTTTTTCAGGCAGAGCGTCAGGCAGTCGCTCCCCCCGCACCTTATATCCTCCGCCGGGATTATGGCGGACAATTTCCTTTCATCCCCCTTCAGCGCTGTGCCTTTTATGAGAGAGAGCACTTTCATCCTGAAATTCAAGGACACATATATCAAGGGCGCGATAGACCGTGTGGAAAAAAAGAAAGATTCCTATGAGATCTACGATTACAAGACAGGCAAAAAAGCGGATGCGTCGCCATACGCTCTGCCTATGAATATCTACGCCCTCGGCTGTAAAGATGTTTTCGGACTGAAACCCGTCACGAAGCTGGGGCTCTTCTTCCTTTCTACGGGCAAAATCGTTGATGCCGAGATAATGGAAGAGGCGGCTCTTCTGAAAACATTGGATAAGATCGTCGCCGGTATCCGCTCGCGCGATTTCCAGCCGCGTCCCGGCGCGCATTGCCGCGCCTGCCCACATTCGGAAAAATGCGAGGCCGCGGAAAAGGATGACCGCGCCAGCGTATGAGAAAAGAAATGCGTTCTCGTGTTGTTCTTCGGGAAATTATTGTAATATATTCAGTGATGGCAGATGATAGAAAGCAATTCAGTTAATAAGGAAATTGTGAAAATGCAGACATCAAAAATTAAAGCAATTATCAGGCAGGGCGAAAATCTGCGGATTGAGTTTAAAGAGTGCAAAACCAATATCAGCGGAAATGTTTTTGAAACTATATGTGCCTTTTTGAACCGGTCCGGCGGAGAACTGCTTTTAGGAGTAAATGATAACGGCGGGATAGCCGGCATTGATGAAAATTGTAAAGACAAGATAAAAAAAGATTTTGCGACTGCAATAAATAACCCTCAAAAAATTAACCCTTCATGCTATCTTTCAATTGAAGAAATTGTAATCAACGGCAAAACAATTCTTTATGTTTATGTTCCTGAAAGTTCTCAGGTTCACAGGTGCAGCGGGAGAATATTTGACAGGAATGAGGACGGGGATTTTGATATTACCGATAACTCCAATCTTGTGACAGCGTTATACATTAGAAAGCAAACATCGTATTCGGAAAATAAAATTTATTCCGCTCTGGCCATTAAGGATTTAAGAAAGGATTTAGTTGAGAGAGTCCGGAAATTAGCGGTAAATCACAAGCCGGGGCATCCATGGGCTGAGCTGGATGATTTTGAATTGTTAAAAAGTGCGCAGCTTTATATAAAAGACTATCAAAGCGGAAAAGAGGGCTTTACTCTTGCCGCTGTTTTGCTTTTCGGGAAGGACAACGTTATATTGTCTGTTCTGCCGCATTTACGCACCGACGCGATTTTAAGAAAAGAAAATCTTGATAGATATGATGACAGGGATGATATCAGAACAAATCTCATTGAAAGTTATGACAGGATTATGGCTTTCGTTGAAAAGCATCTTCCCGACAAATTTTATCTTGAAAAAGATCAAAGAATAAACATCAGGAACCGTATTTTCAGGGAAGTTGCCGGGAATATGATCATTCACAGGGAATATATCAATCCGTTTCCGGCAAAATTTATTATTGAAAAAAATCGTGTTTATACTGAAAACAGCAATAAATCTCATGGACATGGTTTAATAGACCCTGCAAACTTTTCTCCATTCCCAAAAAACCCGGTTATCGCTAAAATTTTCAGGGAAATAGGGCGCGCTGATGAAATGGGGTCGGGCGTTAGAAATCTTTATAAATATTGCAAAGTGTATTCGGGGGCGAATCCTCAATTGATAGAAGACGATATTTTTAAAGTGATAATACCGCTTACCCCCCAAGCTGCCCCCCAAGCTGCCATGCAGGCTACCATGCAGGCTACCATGCAAGCTACCATGCAAGCTGAACGAAATAAAAAAATATCAGAGTTTTGTCAGATTCCCAGAACTAGAGAAGAAATACAGGAGCTTATCAATATCAGCAATAGAGATTATTTCAGAAAAGAAATATTGAATCCTCTTCTTGAACAGGGCTTGCTTCATCCGACAGTGCCGGAGAAACTCACAAGCCCTAAGCAGAAATATTATTCGGGTAAACAAGCAGATAAAAAATAAATGGGTAACACTGCTCGGCATCGAGCCAGTTTTGAGACGGTAAGGGGGAAGAGGATGGAATGTAATATTGAGAGAAACCTGAAGGATTGCAATTGTAGTTACGAGCCATGCGGCAGGAAAGGCAAATGCTGTGAATGCGTCAGGTATCACAGGGCCATGGGAGAACTTCCCGCCTGCTATTTTCCCGATGATGTGGAAAAAACCTACGATCGGAGTATCGAGAAATTTATCGAAATTTCCAAAAAGCGATAAGCTGTATTTCTGTTAGTTAACGGGTTAATAACTGCAATTTCATATATCAATTAGGGAACTTTTAATCTTCCCCTTGGAAAGGGGGAGACCAAGAGAGGGATTGATTTTTTCTTAG
>VMTH01000009.1 GCA_013791745.1 Candidatus Omnitrophota bacterium | reverse complement strand
TTGACGACTTCCTCCAGATATTTTTTATCTTCTATAACTGCCCCGGTGGGGTTGTTGGGATAATTGAGTATCATTATCTTCGCGCGCTGACGCACTTTTTCGGGTATGGCCGAAAGGTCCGGCAGATAACCGTTCTCCTCCCGCAGAGGCATGAGATGTATGGCGCCGCCCGCGAGAACCACGCCGTTGTAATGAACAGGATAACAGGGATTGGGCACGAGAACAAGATCCCCCTGATTCAGATAAGCCATGCACAGATGCGCTATGCCCTCTTTTGAGCCTATGAGCGCCACCGCTTCCGTCTCGGGGTCCAGCTTCACGCCGAAACGGCGGCCGTACCAGTCGCAGACGGCTTTCCTGAATTTGGGCATACCCTTGGCCTGCGGGTAACGGTGCGTCCGGGGATGACGGGTCACGGTGTCAACAAGACGGTCCACCACGCATTTGGGTGTGGGAAGATCGGGATTGCCCATGCCCATATCAATCACATCCTGCTTATTGGCGTGCGCTCGGTTTTTCAAAACATCTATCGCTCCGAAAAGATAGGGCGGAAGATTTTTTATTTTATCCGATGGGCTGATCATTTTCGTGTCCTCACCATTGCGGGGTCACCGTCATTATCTCTTTAGCTATATCGGGATATTTGGCTATAAAGCGCAGCTCGTCGCTCAAGAGAGGTTTCTGCGTGTGCACATTGGCGTAGCGGACGAGCTCAAGTATTTTCCTGGCCTCATCCTTGTCCTTGAATTTCACCTCGAGTTTGTCATAAACATTTCTGAAGCCTTTGATACCCGAGTATTCTCCGACGACGATCTGGCGGCCTGTTTCTATAAACTCTTGCTCGCCCCGTCCGAGCTCCTCGTAATCATAGAGCTCATAATTCCGTCTGTCCTTGAGCGCGCCGTCGGCGTGGATGCCGGATTCGTGCGCGAAAGCATTTGAGCCGACGCCCGGCTGATTGATGGGTATCGGCACGCCGAAACAGTAGGAGGCGTACTGAGCGAGCTTCCATGAGCGTTTCAGATTGATTTTTCCGCCGAGACAGTATTTTCCGCTGAAACCCGAAGATTTTTTAATGGCGAGAATAACTGACAGCAGATCAGCGTTTCCTGCCCGTTCACCCATTCCGTTAACGGTGGTGTTGATGTAAGCGTCCACACCGGCATCGACGGCGGCCTTGGCCCCGGCAATCGAATTTGCGGCGGCCATCCCGAGATCATTGTGGCAGTGCAGCTCAACAGGGATTGAAACCTCTTTCGCGAGCTCATATATCCTTTCGTAAATTTTAAAGGGGTCATCATAACCGAGGGTGTCGCAGTAGCGGATCCTCGAGGCCCCCGCTTTTTTTGCCGCGAGAGAGAATTCCTTGAGGAAACCCATCTCGGTGCGCGAGGCGTCTTCGGCGTTCACGCCCAAGCTCTTCGCACCCATTTTCTTCGCGAGGATGACGCTTTTTTTCATCATCTCAATGACGTCTTTCTCGCCGTATTTACCCTGGAATTTATTGTCTATCATCTGTTTGGACGTGGATATGGATAAATTCAAATGCTCAATATCCGGCACATTTTTGAAAGCGGCTTCCACATCCTCAGACACCGCGCGTATCCATCCTCCCAGGCGGATCTTTTTCAGAGCCCCCTCTTTAACCAGACGGAGATTGGCGTTCAGGTAGGACCTCTCGTGATTGGTCAGCGGGAATCCGAATTCGGACTGGAATACACCCATTTTATCCAGATAAATATTGAGCAGCGTTTTTTCAAGTTTCGCCAGGCCCAGATTCGCCGTCTGCACGCCGTCGCGGTTTGTCACATCAATAAAATATATTTTTGCCATTTTTCCTCCAAAAACGGGACGTCCTTCTTTTTCCTGATTATTATAACCCTCTAAGGACTCCTCCAATTAGCTGAATTATAGTCAAGAAACGAGTATTAGTCAATTTTTTAGCGTGTTGCCGTGGACGGCTCTAAGTTATAAACCGTGGGAGAAGACTTCGCGGCTCCGGCATAGACGAACCCGGAACCGATTTCACCGTTCTCGATCAGAGATTTGACGGGGGCAAGCCACTCCATTCCGGTGTAAGGGCCCTTGCGGCCCCAGAAAACGCGGGACAGGTCGTTGACGAAAATACCTTTCGGTTTAAAGACTTTTTTCGCCTCGTAGATGCGCCGCGCGAATTTCTCCGGCGCCGGGGGAGTTTCCGAAAACTGATGCACATCAAAATCGATCTGGTTCCCTATTATAAAGTTCACCCCCTCAGCGTTATATCTCTTCCACTGGGAGACAAGATTGTCAAACTGCCTGTCGTCGCACTCGTAGAGCATCACCGCCTGAAAATCCACGCCGGCATCGCGGAACATCACCGGATCCTGTCCGTGCTGATGGCCCATCTGCCAGGACAGCACAAAGGCCCAGAGTGGCTTATCGCTCTTCACTTCCTCTTTTATCCTCTCTATGCACAATGATGATTTTCTGGAGCGCCACCAGTTCCACATATCCTGCAAAGCGTAATTTTTATTTTTAAATATCTCCCGCGCCAGATAAAGCGCCCGCTCCTGACTTCCCTTTAAAGACGCGGGGAGCTGAATGTCCATTTCCTCAAGGAATTCATCCGTGAGCTCAAAACCGCCCTGCACCGGTCTAATGTAATCCAGGCCGAGAAAATCAGCGGACGATGTGTCCATCTGCCTCATGACTTTTATGATGTCTTTCAGCCGCTTGCTGTCTCCTATGGATATCCCCCGGGATCTTTTCAGGCGGTCTTCCGACAGGCTGTAATCAAGGCCGTAGGTATAGCCGAGATTCCCGTCGCTCTTTCCCACGACGATATAACATGCCACCCAGGCGCCTATGCGCATTTTTCTTTTATGGGCCGCCGCGCATAACTCGTCCAGCATCTTGAGATTATTTTTTATCCACGGGAAATCCTCCGACAAAGACGTTCCGAAATAAGCCGTCTGGGCGGTGAGGTAGAGGAGAGTGTCCATCTTCATGTATTCGAGCCAGTCGAATATGGCCTCCCATGATTTCACTTCACCGTCGGGGGCGGGAATGCGCCGCGTTTTTAAGTTCTTTGTGTTCTCCCAGTTCATGGCATTGAGCGGGAATTTCACATCTGCGCTCTTACGCCCGGTTACCGCGAAGACAGCGCCGAGGAATCGGTTCCTCTCTTTTTCAGAAGGATGGAAAACCCGGGCCTCATAAAAGCCTTCTGGCGCATTCCAGGGTATGGGAAAACGCGCGACGGACTTGCCATCTTTTACGAAGAACTTGTACGCCATCCGTCCGCCGATCCCGGTGACCGGCGCGTTTTTCCTGAAAACCACAAGACGGTGATCGGCCGTCAGTTTGCCGTCAAACTCAAATGAGGCAATATGATAATGTTTATAATAATCCCTGTCCGAGCGAAGCGGTTTTTTTTCAGCTATGAAATATCCCCACAACAGCAGAAAGAGAACGAAAGGTACGGCGTATGCGGCTTTTCTGAAATTCATTTTTTGCCCCCTGGAAGAATCGAACTTCCATCCCAGGCTTCGGAGGCCAGTACTTTATCCGTTAAGCTAAGGGGGCGAGGCAGCGCCGGGCGTTGGAACAAGTTCATTCCGCCTGTATCCGCGCTAAACTATCTTCCAGTATCTTTTCTATTTTCGCCGCGTCAAGGCCGGAGACGGGCCCTCCGCCCCTGACAAATTTGGCCGAGCCGCCGCCCCGGACGCCGGAGCGTTCGGAAAACAGAGAAACCAGCTTCTCGGCCGAAAAGCCTTTTTCAATGAATGTATCCGAGGCCTTGCACACAAAAGCCAGTTTCCCGCCGTCTATACTGTATGAGAACACCAGACAATTGCCGCGCACGACAACCTCATCCGCCGCGGAAGCCACAGCCGCGGCCTTATCCGCACGGCAGACAAAGATATTTTTGAAACCTTTGATTTCGCGGCAGGATGTTTTTCCGGCGGCCTGTTCGGATTTTTTCTTCTGCTTTACCTCTTCCAGGAGCTTGTCTATTTTCTTCTCAATGTCATTGACAGGCGTTTTCAGTTTCCCGGCGGCCGCGATCAAGAGCTCTTCTTTTGCGGTGATATCTTTCATGACGCCGAAACCCGTGACGGCCTCTATCCTTCTGATACCCTGCGCGAGAGCTTTATTCGATGTTATTTTAAAAAGGCCTATCTGGCCTGTCCGCGACACATGGCAGCCACCGCAGAATTCGGCGCTGAAGGCATTGTCGGGGTCATCCGACCCCATTGTCACGAGCCTGACGACATCCCCGTATTTCTCGTCGAAAAAATGCAGGGCCTTGAATTTTTTTGCATCTTCCATGCTGTGTTCCGTTTTATATACAGGAAGGTCATCCATGACAGCCGTGTTGACAATGCGCTGCACTTCGTTTATTTCTTCCGGAGAAATTTTGCCTGAAATGCTGAAATCAAAACGAAGGCCGTTTTCATCCACGGCGGAACCGGCCTGCTGCACCTCTCCGCCGATGACACATCGTAAGGCGGCCTGAAGAAGATGCGTCGCGCTGTGATTCCTTTCCACCGCTCTTCTGCGGGGCTCATCCACCGAAGACAGCACACTGTCCCCCGCGGAAAGACTTCCCTTGATTATTTTTATTCTGTGCAAAACGGTTTTACCGACACATACCACATCAGTAACGCGCGCGAGAAAGCCGTCGTTCTTCAGGGTGCCGCCATCGGCGGCCTGACCGCCCGAGACGGCATAGAAAGGGGTTTTGTCCAGCACAACGAGCACCTCATCAGGATCGGAGCTCGTGTCGACCGTCTCATCCTGCGCGGAGGCGCTCAGCACCTCATTGCCGCCGGACACCATTTTCAGCACTCGCGCCTCAATCTCAATATTATCATAGCCATCAAAAGGCGTCTCGCCCGATGATGCAGCGACGGCCTTAAGATGGGCGTCGGAAGCGTCGCAGGAACCCGTCCAGGATGCCCTGGATCTTTCCCTTGACTCTTCAATGAGTTTCTGAAAAACATCCTCGCCCACCGAAAAAGAATAAGACGCGGCTATATCCCTGATGAGTTCTATGGGAAAACCATAGGTGGTGTAAAGATCAAAACAGAGCTCGCCGGGGATGCTCTTCGCCGCCCTGATCTCTTCCATGCGGCTCTCCAATATACCCATGCCAGTATCAAGGGCCTTTTCAAATCTTTCCTCCTCGCTTTTCACCGCCATGGCTATACGCGGAGCGTTGTGCGCGAGGGAAGGATACACTTTAGCAAAAATATCAAAGACCGGATTGATGGCTTCGCATAAGGGCTTTTTCAATTTTATTTTACGCGCGGACACCATCGCTCTTCTTATCAGACGCCGGAGGATATAACCCCTGCCCGTGTTGGAGGGCAACACTCCGTCGTCTATCATAAAAACAGAACAGCGCGCGTGATCGGCAATGCGCCTGATATGAACAGATTCTGGGGCGGCGCTGTGAGATGAAACAAAATCAATGATGGGTTTTATTAGATCGGTCTCATAATTTGATTTCAGGCCGTTTACAACCGTGAGAAGTCTTTCAAGCCCCATGCCCGTGTCTATGTTCTTTTGTTTGAGTTTTTTCAATTCCCCGCTTTTCTGCCTGTCGAACTCGGTGAAAACGAGATTCCACACCTCCAGCCAGCGGTCACAGCTGCATCCGGGGGCACAATCTTTTTTACCGCAGGAGAAGGATTCTCCCTGGTCATAGATGATCTCGGAACAGTAACCGCAAGGACCGGTATCTCCCATTTCCCAGAAATTATCCTCATTGCCGAGCTTCACTATTTTTGAGGGGGGAAGAAATTTGCCCCAGAGTTTATAAGCATCCTCATCATCGCGGTGCACGGTGGCATAGAGCTTTTTCTCATCCAGGCGCAGAACCCGCGTAAAGAATTCCCATGCCAGCCGTATGGCCTCTTCCTTAAAGTATCCTCCCGCGGAAAAATTACCCAGCATCTCAAAAAATGTCAGGTGCCGGGCGGTCCTTCCGACCTGTTCTATGTCAGAGGTCCTGACGCACTTCTGAATTGATACGGCTTTCGGGGGAACCATGGGGACGAGCCCCAGGAACATATCCTTGAACTGCACCATGCCGGCGGTGGTGAAAAGAAGCGTCGGGTCATCCGGAACGAGCGACATGGAGGGATATAAATTGTGCCCCTGCTCCGTAAAATAATCCAGAAAACATTTCCTCAGCTCTTCATGTGTCATCAAAATCCAGCCTCCGTATAATTTTGAACAGATTATAGATTAAAAATGCAATGTAATCAACCATTCAACCGGAAACATCAGGCGGTATCCGTAGACGGCCGCTCGCGAGTGCGGCTCGCTGCCAATTCACTCGGAGTCGGGGTAAAACTCCTCGTTCATATGGCCCGCTACGGATACCGCCTGATATTTCTGAAAAAGGCTATCCTAAAATATGATGATTTGTTTCTTGACAGGATATTGCGGTATTTGTTAAATTAGCACTTAGACCATCGAGGTGCTAATTATGAAGAAAAGCGTGAAAAAAGAATTTATGGACAGCGAAACCAGGAACAGGCAGATACTGCTTTCACTGGTTAAGGAATTCATTATACACCGCCGTCCCATGGGCTCAAAACATTTGAACGCGCAATACAATCTGGGTGTGTCACCGGCAACCATACGGAATGTGCTGTCTGCGCTGGAAAAAGAGGGCTACCTCAGCCACGAATCTTATTCCTCAGGGAGGATCCCCACCGCCAAGGGCCTTCAATTTTACATAGACAGCATACTGACACGGGGCGAGATCATGAACGGAGCGAAAATATCGGGGCTCGGACGCTCCGGCGCGGCAAAGACAGGCGGCGAGCCGGAAGAAAGATATATGCTCGAACAGGCCTGCCGGCTGCTCTCCGCCTATTCCAATTGGGTCGGCCTCACCTGCTTTGTGGACGAAAAAGCTGATTATCTTGATTTTGATATAAAAATGATAGCACCGGACAAGATGCTC
>VMTH01000008.1 GCA_013791745.1 Candidatus Omnitrophota bacterium | reverse complement strand
ACGAGAGCGATCTCATAGCGAAGCCGGATCCTTCAACTTTTGAGATCCTGCCGTGGAGGCCGAAAGAGGATGCCGTCGCGCGGATGTTCTGCGACCTCTACACGCCCGACGACAAGCCATATGCCGGCGACACGAGATACATACTGAAAAGAAATCTTGACGAGATGAGAGCCATGGGATATGACCTTTTCAATGTGGGCCCGGAGCTGGAATATTTTTATTTTAAGAGCGACAGCAAGCCCGAGATAACGGACAAGGGCGGTTATTTTGATTATCTTCCGCTGGACACGGCGCACGATCTGAGGCGGGAGACGATAATGGCGCTGGAGGACATGGGCGTTGTCGTTGAGTATTCGCACCACGAGGTGGCTCCGTCGCAGCACGAGATAGACCTGCGTTATGCGGAGGCCCTGGGGATGGCGGACAATGTCATCACCTACAAAGTCGCCGTCAAATCGGTGGCGTGGAACAACGGGCTTTACGCCTCTTTCATGCCCAAGCCCATTTTCGGCGAGAACGGTTCGGGGATGCATGTGCATCAGTCGCTGTTTCTCAAGGGCAAGAACACCTTTTTTGATAAGAGCGACGAGTTCAATCTTTCCGCGGACGCGAGGCATTATATCGCCGGGATCATGAAGTACGCGCGGGAGATATGCCTTGTCACGAATCAGTGGACAAATTCCTATAAGAGGCTGGTGCCCGGTTATGAGGCGCCCGTTTATATCGTCTGGGGAAGGCGCAACCGCTCGGCCCTTGTGCGGGTGCCGATGTACAAGCCCGGACAGGAGAACGCCACGCGAGTGGAAGTACGTTTTCCGGATCCTGCCTGCAATCCTTATCTGGCCTTCAGCGTCATGCTGGCCGCCGGTCTTGACGGGATCAAGAATAAGCTGGAAATGCCGGACCCTGTCGAGCTGGATGTCTTCCATCTGACTGATGCGGAGAGAACCAAGATGGGGATTAAAACGCTCCCGGGAAGTCTCATAGAGGCCATAGAGGTCACGGAGAAGTCCGAGCTTGTGAGAAAGACTTTGGGCGACCACGTGTTCGACAAGCTGATAGAGAACAAAAAGATAGAGTGGGACAAATACAGACAGCAGGTGACGCAGTTTGAGCTGGACAACTATCTTCCCATACTCTGATTTTTGCGCCCGGCCGTTTTGATTATGAGAACTTTTTATAAACTCAGCGCCTCGGGCAATGATTTTATACTCATAGATTCGTTCAAGACGGCCTTGCCGCAGAGTTATCTGAGGAAATTCGCCGTTAAGCACTGCGCCAGAAAAACCGGAATAGGCGCCGACGGTCTGCTCGTCATAGAGAAGTCCCGTAAAGCTGATTTCAGGATGAGGATATTCAATTCCGACGGGAGTGAGGCCGAGATGTGCGGCAACGGCGCCCGCTGCTCGGCTCTCTGGTTCTTCATCAAAAAAAGCGGGAAAAGCTCCCTGAAGTTTGAGACTAAGGCAGGGATGATAGAGGCTGTGCGCGCAAAAAACAGGATCAAGCTCAGGATGACGCCTCCCGTCGATATGGAAGTGGGCATCAGCCTGTCCGTGGCCGGACGGAAGTTGGCGCTTGATTTTGTAAACACTGGCGTGCCTCACGCTGTCGTGGCAGTGACAGGCCTTGATAAGCTCGACATCGTGAAAATCGCCCCCGCGATACGCTATCACAGGCATTTCGCGCCCGCGGGCACGAATGTTGATTTCATGGAGCATCTCGGCGGAAACAGAATAAAGATAAGAACCTACGAGAGAGGTGTGGAAGACGAGACGCTCGCCTGCGGCACAGGCTCGGTCGCTTCGGCGCTTATCTCGCTCGACCGTTTTAACACGGGCGGTAAAAAGAATAAGGGAAAGATAGAGGTGAGGGTCAAAAGCGGAGAGACGCTGAGTATTTACTTTGAAAGAAAAAACGGCATAATAAAAAATGTCTGGCTGGAAGGCACGGCGGCGGTGATATTTAAGGGTGAACTGCCGGAGTCAGGGGAGGGAGAGTGAGCAGATCTTTTGAGCTGGCCGACAGGCTGAAAAAACTTCCGCCGTATCTTTTCGCTGAGATAGACAGGGCGAAGAGGGAACTCAGAAACAAAAAAATATCTTTCATAGACCTCAGTATAGGGGATCCGGATATTCCCGCCCCGACGGCCGTTTTGAAAAAGATTTTTGAGGCATCCGCCATCAAGTCAAATCAGAAATACGCTCTGGACGCGGGCAAAGCTTCACTGAGGGCGGCTATACAGAAGTGGATGAAGAAGCGTTTTTCAGTCAATCTTGATCCGGGCAGTGAGATACTCCCTCTGATAGGTTCAAAGGAAGGCCTTGTGCACTTTCCTCTGGCTTTTGCCGGAGCGGGGGATTATGTTTTAATACCGTCGCCGGGTTATCCGGGATACAGGGCCGCGGCTTTGTTCGCGGGTGCGCGTGTTCATGAGATGCCGCTACTTGAGAAAAACGCTTTTTTGCCGGAACTGAAAAAAATCCCCGTGTCCGTCAGGAACAAGGCGAAAATAATGTATCTCAATTACCCCAACAATCCGACCACGGCGCTGGCACCGAAAAGTTTTCTTGAGGAAGCGGTGCGGTTCTGCTCCAAACACGGCATAATCCTCGCCTATGACAACGCTTATTCGGAGATATTCTTTGAAAAAAAACCGGTGAGTGTGCTTCAGATAAAAGGCGCTAAAGAAGTGGCGGTGGAGTTCCATTCTTTCTCCAAAACCTTCTGTATGACGGGTTTCAGGTTGGGCTGGGCCTGCGGTTCTGCGCATCTTGTCGGCGGCCTTCTGAAGCTGAAGACGAACATAGATTCGGGTGTGTGGGGCGCCATTCAGGAGGGCGGTGCGCACGCTCTGAATAAAGAATGGAAATACACGGACAGTTTGCGTAAGCAGTTTGCCGCGCGCCGTAATTTGTTTGTCGCCGGCCTTAAGAAAAAAGGTTTTGATGGCATACACGCGGATTCCGCGTTTTATGTATGGGCGCGTCTTCCCCGGGGCTACAGCTCTTCAATAGAATACGCCGCGCATCTCCTCAAAGACAAAAATATAGTGGCGACGCCCGGTCTGGGTTTCGGCTCTCACGGCGAAGGTTTTATACGATTCGCCCTCACCACAGGCACGGCCGAACTCAAAAAAGCCCTCCAAAAACTATAAAAGAAATTTTTGATTTAAAAATGCCAACCTTTTGTAAGTTAATGGTAGTGTTTCAAAATCCCATTCAAAATCCTAATTATACTTGTGAGTTTCAACATAAATGTGTAGGTATCAGCGTTGAAGCAGAGAAGAAAATATAGTATACTGAAATATGAGAATAGCGATTAGGAAAATACCTTTATTACTTTCAGTTCTTGCAGTTTTATCTACTGGAACAACTTTTTCTTATTCTGCAGAGGAAACACGAATTTTAGCGATACTCCCTTTTAAAAACCTGACTTCATATAAAAGTATGGACTGGTTATCCGAGGGAATAGCGTCTTCTTTAATAACTAAGTTATCGGAGGCCGAAAACTTAATTATTGTGGAAAGATACTATATAGAAAAGGTATTTGAAGAGAAAAAACTTGAAATGGCAGGAATTGCAGAGGCTACAGCAGCTGATGCCGGGAAATTGTTAGGAGCAAACATCATAGTTTTAGGAGAATTCCAATATTTTAATCAGAAAATAAAAATAAGTTTGAGGCTTATTGATGTGAATACCGGAAAAATAGAAGGAGGGGCCGAAGAGGTAGGAGAGCTTAAAGATATATTTATTCTTGAGAATAAATTATCACAGAATATACTTTTAAGTTTGGGCAAATCGACGGAAGAACTAGGCCAATTGGATATCGTATCGGTTAATACAACGTCTATTAAAGCATATGAAGAATATTCAATGGCAAAAAAAGTCTGGGATGGAAAAAGTGTTGAACCTGAGAATATCAGGAAGGCGATAAAACACTATGAAAAAGCTTTAAAGTATGATAAAGACTTTTTTCTTGCTGCTATGGAACTGGGAGATGCCCTTGGAGAAATTGCAGAATTTGACAAAGCGCTTAAATGGTTTAAATATGCTTTGAAACTGGGTAAAAAAACAATAGAGGATAAAAATATAGCAGAGCATTGTCAATATAAGGCTTACGGAAAAATAAGTTTAACGTATTTTAAAAAAGGAAAATTCAATAAAGCTCTTGAAAATTTAAAGAAGGCATTAAAAATTCATCCCCGATGTCCTATCTCACATAATTTAATGGGACACATTTACAAGAAAAAAGGAGAGATGGGCAAAGCAATAACAGCATATAGAAAATCAATAGAGATAAATCCGTATAATACGAAAGCACACTATGATCTAGGCGTGGTTTTGATGGAAGCGGGAGAAACTTTAGAAGCGATAAAGGCTTTCAAAAAAAGTATTGAAATAGACTACTTTAATGAGTTCAGCGATAAAGCGCAAAAATACTTAAAAGAGCTTAGTTAATAAGTTAATGAACGTCCCCCTTATTTTGTCATTAAAATTTGAACTTTTCTTACTATTCACTTAATCGCTATTTGCTCTTTTT
>VMTH01000007.1 GCA_013791745.1 Candidatus Omnitrophota bacterium | reverse complement strand
GTTCTTTCTGTACTTATCGGGGGTGAGGTTGAGCATCATGGAATTCGCTCCGGCCATGAAACCCCTGTTCCTTCCTTCTACAGGCGCGAGAGTTTCCAGCGCCGTTGTTGAAACGATTTTTCCCATAGGGTCAGCTATCCTCAGCAGGGCGATGGTTTTCAGTATCTTATCAAGAGGCGGAGACAGCGTTCCCGCAAAAGGCGTTTGGGGATGCGGAATAAAAGGGCCGAAAGTGTACATTTCCGGCCCCAGTTTTACGGCGGCAAGAATATCCTTAACCGTATCCTCATCAGTCTGGCCGGGGAAACCTACGAGGCCTCCTGTCAGGACAAGAAAACCCATCTTTTTCGCTTCTTCAATTTCTTTCATGCGCCGTTCCAGAGAATCCCCGGGATGGATTTTTGAATAAATATTTTCGTTTGAAGTCTCAAAGCGTATGAGTACGCCCCGGGCCCCCGCGTCATAGAATTTTTTCAAGCCGGCTTTGCCCACTTCCCCCACGCTTATGAAGATGAGGACATCATTTTCACCGCGTATTTTTTTAATGAGTTTTGCAATACGGCCGGCGTCCCATTCAGGGTCTTCTCCGCTTTGAAGAACCAGCGCTTTGAAACCGTAAGTGTCAATAGACAGCTTAACGGTCTCAAGAATTTCTTTCTCAGTCATCCTATAGCGGGGGAGGGATATATTGTCTTTTCGTATGCCGCAGTAAAGGCAATTGTTCGCGCAGTAGTTTGAAAATTCAATGATCCCGTGCACGCAGCAGGCATTCTTGTGATATTTCTGGCGTATGAAATTCGCCACCTTATATAAGTATTCCTTATCTCCCTCATCTTCCAGTGAGAAGAGATGCAGATATTCTTCAAATTTGATTTTTCTTCCTTCCAGCGCCGCATCCAGTATTATCCGGGTTTTTTTTGATGCGTCGCTCTTTCCCTCAAGTTTTGAAAGTCTCAGATCCACTTTCCGGAGTTTAAAAAATGTTTCTTTCCAGAATTCCAGTATTTCCCGGGCTTCTTTTTCGGGAACGACATTTATGACGAAACCGCCCTGCGCGTATATATAGTCGCCGGATTTCACTTTCACAAAATCGTTGTGCGCATACCGTTTCTCGCCGAAGTAGTCTATTATGACTTTTTTGCCTTGAAAGCCTGTTATTTTACCCGGGATCGCGTAGCACATAATATCCGCTATTCAAAAGTAGATGTCGCGTTCTCCATTTTTGATTTTTGTATAGTCGTCCATAAATTTTTTAAATATCTTCGGTTTCTGCGTTTTTATCTCTTCAATTTCTTTTTTTATTATTTTTTCACCTTTTTTCTTTGTTCCAGGAGAAGCGTAATCGTCCAGCCATTCTCTGAAGGTAAGGACAGCGTTTATTTTACAGAACCATTTTTCCTCGCCTTTCTTCAGGAGGTTCATTATACATTTGCCGGTCCTGCCGCAGCGGTATCCCGCCGTGCAGAAAGAAGTTATATAGCCCATTTCAGCGAATTCGCCTATGACTTCATCAAGGCTTCGTGTATCTCCTAGAATAAATTGCTGTCTTTCTCCTTCCTGTTCGCTGCATCTCTCACTATAGGCGCCTATGCCTATCTTTGTCGAAGCATCGGTTTGAGTTACACCGAGTTTCAGGCATTCTCTCCTCATCTGCGCCGTTTCCCGCGCCGTGATTATCATACCGCAGTAGGGTACTGAAAGCCGGATTACGGCAATCAGTTTTTTGAAGTCCCCGTCGGAAACTTTGTATTTGGACTGCCTGTTGAAAGGAGTGTTAGCCGCCGGTTCCAGCCTGGGGAATGAAATTGTATGAGGCCCTATCCCGAAATGTTTTTCCAGGTCTATTGTGTGATATAAAAGTCCCATGACCTCGAATTTCCAGTCATAAAGACCGAAAAGAGCGCCTATCGCGACATCGTCAATTCCTGCTTTCTGTGCTCTGTGAAGAGCGTAGAGCCGCCATCTGTAATCGGATTTTGTGCCTGAAGGATGAACTTTTTTATAAGTTTCATGGTGGTATGTTTCCTGAAAAACCTGATAGGTGCCGATGCCGCACTCTTTCAGCTTTTTAAGTTTTTCAATATCCATGGGCGCTGAGTTCACATTCACTCTGCGTATTGCTCCGTGCCGGACTTTTGTGCTGTAGATGGTGTTTATAGTGTCGGTCATATAATTTATGTCAGAAGAGGGATGTTCGCCGTAGACAACGATGATCCTCCTGTGGCCGGTGGATATCAGGGCTTTGGTTTCTTCCTCGGTTTCTTTCAGTGTGAGCTGTCTGCGTTTTTGATCATTATTACTCTTCCTGAAAGAACAGTATAAACAGTCGTTCACGCAGTGGTTGCTGAGATAAAGCGGGGCGAAGGTGACGATCCTGTTGTCATAGACTTTTTTCTTGATTTTTTCTGCGGCATCGAACATTTCTTCGAGAAGGGCGTCATCTTCAACATTGAGAAGCTCAGCGGTTTCTTCCGGTTCCAGCCGCTTGATAGAGAGAGATTTTTGTATGATGCCGCGGATTTTCCGCTTCTCCGGTTTTATATGCTTTTTGAGCAGTTTTTTAATATCTGCATCGTTTATAAAGTCACAGCCGTTTGTCAAAAAAGGGGTGATTTCTTCTTCGCGGATTACATTTTTAAACCAGGATGAGTTTTTAGATATGGGCATTTTCTTATTTACATTATCCGGTAGCGTGCACTTTCATTATCAAACTATTACTTTAATGTTTGAAATTGTCAACCTGAGATACGAGAAACCGGAGTTGTAAATTTTTCTTGATCAGGCTGGTGAGTTCCTTTCCATCGCATCAGTCTATACATCAGCATTGTAAGGATAAGAAGTAAATTCCATTCATCAAAGCCGGGGAAATCAGGAGAGGTTATGCAGGGACTATCCGGGAATTTTCCAGCCGGCAGATTTCGTTGACCCCCGCATATTTCAGGTGGTCTAATTCCTGCGAAACCATGATGAATGATTTTGTGTTATTCCTCAGGTAATCAAGAACTGTTTTTGTCTTGTCTTCATCAAGGTCGTTTGTGGGTTCATCAAGCAGAAGGAGTTCCGGTTTCATTGAAATAACGGAGGCAAGGGCCGTGAGCCTTTTTTCGCCGCCCGAAAGATGGAAGGTTATTCTGTCCTCAAAACCGTCGAGGCCGAGGATTTTGCAGGTTTCTTTGACGGTCTCCGCCGCTTCTTCCGCCTTTTTTCCAAGATTCAGCGGGCCAAACGCTATTTCCTCTCTCACGGTGGGGCAGAAGAGCTGATCATCCGGGTTCTGGAAAAGATAACCGATTCTTCTTCTTACTTCCGCGAAATCTTTTTCTGTATTACGGAGTTTGGCGAATATTTCTATCTGCCCTGACTGTGGCCTCAGCAGTCCCATGATAAGGCGCAGAAGCGTTGTCTTGCCTGAACCGTTGCGCCCGAAGAATCCGAGTCTGCAGCCTTGGCTGTATTCGAAGTTGAGTTTGCTGAAGACCGGTCTTCCGTCGGGATAGCTGAATTTGAGGTTCTTTATTTTTATCATCTAAAGCATCGCGGTAAATACGCTTTTTTCAAACATCAGTATGAAGACGGTAATTGACAGCATCGCGGCGAGAAAAAAATAATCCTTTTTTTCTGTTTTGAAATGGTTGAGTACCGGAAACCTGCCGCAAAAGCCGCGGCAGAGCATCGCCTCATACATTTTCTGTGAGTGTTCATAACTCTTTACAAGAAGCATACCTATCAGCCAGCCGTATGTCTTATAGGTGCGCAGGCTGTTAAGAGGAGTGAAAGCTCTTGCTTTAACGGCGTCGTAAAGGGCGTGGTAATCCCTGTGAAGAACAGTTATATATCTGTAGCAGAAAAAAAACAGGAGCGAAAGTTTTTCGTTCATCCCCAGATGATGCAGCGCGTGAGTCAGTTTAAAAAGAGGGACAGTTCCTATCAGAGCTATGGTCGAAAGAAAGATCGCGTTTGCTTTTAATGTGATGATCAAAGCATAGAAAACACCTTCTTTTGTGGCGCACAGCGGCCCGGCGGAGAAGAGTTCTCTGCCCGGCACGGCAAAAGGCATTATCAGCCATAGCAGCAGGATAAAAAGATTTACGACGTAAAGGCGGCTGATGAGGGCGCTGAAATTTAATCTTGAAAGGCCGACCAGGAATATCCCGGCCATCAAAGCGAGTGCCGGCGTGTTCAGATTTTTTGAAACGGCGACCGTCACAATGAACGGGAGCAGTCCGAGAATCTTTACGCGCGGGTCAAGGGAATGAATAAAAGATTTCCCCTCGGCAAAAGGTTCAAGATGCATTTTTTTTAATTATTTTCCGGCATTTGACAAACATTGCTATTCCCGATATGCCGAAGATGCAGCCGATGCCCGCAAGAATGTCCCGCACTGCCGGTTTCTCCGCCCGGGCTCCATTTTTAACGGGTTTATCCGTATCTCCTGCCGCCTCTTCTTCTGAAAGAATGTATTCATTTCTGTGCCCCATGCTTGCGTTGAGGACTATACGAATTGCCGATTT
Organism: Candidatus Omnitrophota bacterium; assembly: GCA_013791745.1. Classification (NCBI taxonomy): domain Bacteria; kingdom Pseudomonadati; phylum Candidatus Omnitrophota; species Candidatus Omnitrophota bacterium. The sequence continues at coordinate 39,434 of VMTH01000007.1, read as the reverse complement.
CTGCGGTAAATCGAATACAAACTCGCCGAGGTTGTCGCTTGTGCCGCTGAGAAGAAGCTCTCCGGTTTTATGGCCGTATACTTTTATCTCAGAGTTTACGACTGCTTTGCCGTCATTGAAATAGCTTTCGGTGTAAACTCTGCCGTTTTCGGCGTAGGCGAATATATTTACTTTATGCGCGCAAACATTATACGAAAGCAGGATCAGGAAAACGGCAGTTCCCGAAAAATGTTTAATTATCTTCACTATATCCTCCTATCTAAGAGTTCCGGTTTGACCTTTTGCAGAAATCCAAGCGCCAGCGCGGTTATGAGTCCTTCTATGAGTATAACCGGCAGGTGAACGGCGGCCAGAAGTTTCACAAGCGGCAGGAACGCTTTTCCGCTTGTCAATAATGAGACAGCGACAAGAAAACAGGCGCCTAAAACCCCCGCTGCACCGCCTATAAACCCGGCGAACATTGTGATCCGGCGGTTGTTTTTTGAAACAAAAATGCTGAATAGCCAGAAACTGACGAGCGCGGGAAAGGCCATGTTGAACGTGTTGACTCCCAGGGAAGTAAAGCCCCCGAACTGGAAAAAAACCGCCTGAAGAGTTAATGCCGTGAGAATCGCGGGAAATGCCGCCCATCCCAGCAGGATTCCCGTGAGGCCGTTGAGTATAAGATGAGTGCTTGAGGGTCCTACGGGAACATGAATTAACGAAGCAACGAAAAAAGCGGATGTAAGAACAGCTACCTGCGGCACTTTCTCATATTCCAGTTTTCTCAATCCGGCGGTTACGCAGCAGATGCTGAGAACTCCGCCTGCTATGAGAACAGGCGCGGAAAGGACGCCTTCAGATATATGCATTATTTCATGTCGTGGGTTTTTATCCACAAAACAGCGCCTAGTTCAATTGATTTTTCAACGCCTTCATGTTTCATTTTTTTCGAGTCTTCATTGAGCGCGGCGAAACCCCACCAGCCGGCTTTCGGCATAGCGTATGTAAATACGCCGTTAGCATCGGCTTTAGTTAGCTGCGTGATCCTAGGGTCCGCGGGCCACTTTATCTCCACTCTCCCATTATAATATTCCACCTCTATTTCCGCAAACGGTACAGCCTTGCCGTCGACTTTCACTATTCCCTGAAACACATTTCCCGTCCAGAGCCCATAGGGCCTTGTAAGCGGCACTATTTCCGTCTTCAGCCCTATTTCTTCGTCCCATCCCTGTTCTAAGCCGAGAGCGTTTACAATGACTTTTGTATAGTGAATGATAAAACAGTCTTCGGAAGGTTCCCAGTAGGGCCTGGGCTCCGCATAGAATATGTGGTCGCCGGGCTGTCTCACCGCATAATCGGTTTCCCATATGGAGAATCCGTTTACCTTTTTTTCCTTCAGAGTTGAGAGAAGGTCTTTTGTCTTTCCCCTGGACATGACGCCGAACTTTAACGGTTTTTCCATGTTCATGTAGGCGCCTTCCATGGGGTGTATAAACTGCACCCGGAGGGAAATGGCTTTTTTATCCGACTTTGTAACCATGTCGTCGGAGGGGATGACCATGCCGAAATGAGCGTAGGCATTAATGCAAATCAACGTTGAACAAAGCATAGCAATAATTGGTTTTTTCATAATTTCTCCTTCTTATTCTTTCCCGCCTTTACAAGGTGGCGGGCTTTTCCTCTAAATCAAACATTTTTTCTCAGGACTCTTTTATTTATTCTGCTTCGCCTTGCAGGCTACGCAGAATCTGATATGGGTTTAATACCCAGTAGCTTGTTGCGGGGAGCTTCATTAAAAACTTATTACAGTCTGCAGCGCAACCGAATTATTGTTCACACTCGGAGTTTCACCGGTTATCAGATACTCGCCGCGTATGGAGACCGATTCGGTCATATCATAGCCTACGGTTATCGTTGTCCTTTCTATTTTACTGCCCCCGTCAGATTTCCATTCTCCGAGACGCAGCGCACCATAAGTTTTTTCATATATTTTCATGAGCGCCTGAACATAGAATCCGCTGTGCTTATTTTCTCCCGTTGCCGGAAGGTCTTCTTTTCCTGAGAGGTATTCCCCTTTTAATTCAAGTCCGCCGGCGTAGAAACGGACATCTGCCCCGGTTCTCTGCCACAGTTTTTTGCTGTCATCATCAAGGTAGGGCCCCTGCGCAAAAGAAAATCCGAGTTCCAGCTGTTTTGCCGGAGAGACGCCTATTCTGCCGCCGTAAGTTTTTGAATTATTATTGTCCGCTGTCTGGTTTACGGGAGCGCTGCTTGTGTCGACGCCCATACCGTTAACCGCGAAAAGATTGTAATTCAAGATGGAAGTTTCACCGTGAAGATTTATCCCGGTGTCGCCCCAGCCCCCGTCCATCATAAGTTCAGTTGTAATAGGAGGGCTTATGAGCTTTCTGTCGCAGGCTGCAAATGTATGACAGTCAATTCCGAACGGTATGTCTATGAGTCCTGCCTGCAGACCGAGTTTTTCTTTTATAATACTGAAATCAACAAGCGTCTGACCGAGAGCGGCCTCCCCGTCTTCCACGACAACGGCTCCCTCAAAGGACACCTGATCACTGATTGCGGTTTCAAAGTCAATTTCAAAGGCTCCCATTTGAAATGAACTGTTTTCGCTCTGCCCATCGCGATAAAGAATGTCGGCAAAACCGCTGATCAGGCTTTCCGCCCCGGCGCCTGAGGCATTTATAAGTAACGCCGATGATACCAAAAACAAAGTTACCTGATTCGCAACCTGTTTTTTCATAATAACCTCCTTTAAAAGTGCTACGATTTATAGAATAGTAACACTTTTAAAAAATTTGTCAAGGGGGGAGTTCAGATTTCTTTTCCGGTCGTGGCGGCAGTCAGAGAGGAATGTTTGACGCCCTTTACGGATTTTAGTTTATCCGCAAGACTTTTTATTTTTTGAGGCGCTCCTTTTACAATTATTATTTCAAAGCAGTTATTGTGATCCAGATGGATATGCTGTGAGGAAATAATGAGCCCGTGCGTGTCATGCTGTATATCAATAAGTTTGCTGATAAGTTTTTTTTTGTGATGGTCATAGACAAGAGTTATCGCGGCCACGACAGTTTTCCCCTTGATCCATTCGCTTTTGACAAGTTCTTTCCTTATAAGGTCCGCGATCGCTTTTGAGCGGGCCGGACAATTCTGTTTTTTTATGTGAAGGTCAAACTTTGACAGAAGTTCTTTTTCAAGCGAAACGCCGAATCTTGTAAGCTTATCCATTGATGACAATTTAACAAGTTGAGTGGTTTTGTGTCAAGCTTTTTGTGACAAAAGGGCGGAAATAAGATAAAATGCGTAAGGGAATAAATGAAAAAAATTCTTATCCTTTTTTGTTTTGCCGCAGGCGTCTGTGTGTCTTCCCGCGCGATGACGGTGAGCGAAGATTTCGCGACAGCCGCCCATAAGGATTCCATAGGCACAAACGCCGACTGGGACACAGGCGACGGCGTTCTAAGGCTTCCCTCAACGCGGAGCAAACTTTTTGAGAACGAGAGTTCCGATGACATGATACCCGTCAACAGGGAGGCGGGCTGGAGATTCAGAGTTGCCGTCCCCGGAGCCATAATAGGCCTCGGCAGGTATCTGCCCTCGAGCGATCTGGAAACCTACACGCTCAATCTATGGTCTGACGCGGGTGGCTGCCTCGCCACGGCTCTTGTTTCGGGCGCCACCGGCTGGGCCTGGGCGGAGATAGAACCGGTGCAGCTTTCAACTTCGTCATTTTACAGAGTGTCTGTCGTGGTTTTATCCGGCGCCGTGTTTTCTCTGCCTGCGCCGTATGAAAATGACTATATCAAACTCAGCTCCGCCTGCGTTTCCTCGGGGACTGACGGTTTCCCGGACATTTCAACCGGCGTTATCACCGGTGTGCCGGATATCCTCTTCAGGACGGACTATCAGACACACGCTTACGGTAGATCCAACGGCTATGATTCGGGCACGGGCCGCGCGAGATATCTGTCTTATTCTGTAAACCATGAGCTCAGCTCGGGAACGATCAATTATGAGTTCAGTTTTTCAACAAACTCGGTTATATGGTTCGGCTGGCTGACAAATATAGGCGATTATGTTTCCCACAGGTACGTCCGCTGGAGAGCGGAATTAATTTCGCCTGACCCGTCCAAGACGCCCGAGTTGTCGCTTATCACCATCAACAGCAATTCTTTTCCGGAACCGGCGGTTCCGGCGTCGCCGAGCGCTGAATTCCACATAAATTACACCACTCCGACCCTGTTCTGGAACGAGGCATATGACCCCGACAGCGAAGATATCCTTTACCGTCTGCAGCTGGCTGACAACAGCGCGTTTGTCTCGCCGCTCATAGACAGTTCCGGTATTGACGCTCTTTCTTTGCCGTCATCCGGTCTTTCCCAGAAGACCTGGTTCTGGAGGCTGAAGGCGAGGGACGGTTATAGCGATGAATCTGAATGGTCGGAAACCTTCACATTTTTTGTTGATCTTTCTCTTCCGCTGCAAATAGGGGATCTGGACGCTATTACAGGATCCGCCAACGGAGAGATCCAATTGCTGTGGATGAGCCCTTCCGATCCCCCGTTTGACAATCTCGCGGGCTATGAGGTTTTTTACGCCAGTTTCAGTTTTACCGCAGCGTCAATCGCTTCGGTGAATTCAATGCCAGGGCCGTCCCCGCAATCGCCGGGGAATCTTGAAAATTTTACAATTTCCGGACTCCAGAATAACGCGGAATATTTTTTCGCCGTCCGTTCGCGCGACACAGCCGGCAACATCTCACCGGTGTCAAATTTCGCTTCGGCCCTGACAAACGCTTCGCCGTCAGTTACTGTGGTCGCCCCATCTGAAGGAGACACCGTATCGGGAAACAGCGATATCGTCTGGCAGGTCTCGGATCCCAATTCGGGAGACGCGTTTCACGATATACGGATCTTTTTATCCAATGACGGCGGGATAACTTATACGCTCCTTCATGAACTTTCCGATGTGTCGGTGGACCGCTGGACATGGAACAGCGCTTTATCGGGCAACGGCGCATTCTTCCGGCTTAAAATAAGTGCCTCTGACAGCGGCGGATTATCCGGAACAAGCGCGGAAACAGGAGATTTCAGCATAAACAATAACGATAATGCCCCGACGGCCAGCGTCAAAAATCCGCAGGCGGGAAATATTGAGACAGGGCTGATGCTCATAGAATGGGATTTTGAAGACATCAATTTCTATGACAGGGTTTATTTCAATCTCTTTATTTCAACAGGGCCCGCCGCTGCCCCGCAGCTTCTCGTGGAAAAACTTTATTTCGGAGAAGGTTTAAGGAAGGGGGCCACGTCATATATTCTGGACACGAGCCTTTATTCTGACGGCGGTGATTATGAGATAATGGTGGAAGTGTCGGACGGCCTTATGGCGGGTTCTTCCGTTTCGGGGAAATTCAGCGTCTGGAATGTCAATCATTCCCCGCTGCCTTTTTCTCTGCTGTCTCCGGAGGATTCCGGAGAGGTCTCCATGCTCACGCCCAAATTTGTATGGCAGGGCAACGGTGATCCCGACCTTTTGAGCGGTGACTCGGTCAATTATCGCTTTCTCGTCTATTCCTCCACTTTTCCGGAGACTGTTCTATTGGAGGTTTTCCCGGTTTCCACAAATACCTACGCAATCAATGCCACTTCCGTTCTTTCGGATTTCACCACTTATTTCTGGAGAGTGAACGCGGAAGATTCTCAGGGAGGGGAGAGGATGAGCGGTGAGACATTTTCTTTTTATGTGAAGTGGTCTCAAGTAATATGCGGGCGTTTGAGCGTTCAATCTCCGGATCTTCCCCCGAACACTTATATTGATGCGGCGGAGGTGAGCGATTCCCTCACCTCCCTGGCTGATGAGGCGGCGTCAGTCTCGCCCATTATGACAATCCCCGGAGGGTCGAGCTATAAGATCGAATTGAAGAATTCTTTGAACGGAGCCGTCGCGGACGCGTCCGCTTATACCTTCAATCTGGTTTTTGACTATGACGGCCTTGATGTTGTCGCGCCTTCAACAACAAAATTATTTGTTCTTGATGAGGCGAACGGAAAATGGACCGTCGTGAACGATCAGCAGATAGATACGCAGAACAGACAGGTGACGGCAACGGTGCGCGATCTGTCTTATTTCAGGGTTCTCAATTATGCCGCGCCGGCTTCTGTCTCCGGCGATGTGAAAAATTACCCGAACCCCTTCAATCCCCTGATTGAAAATACGGAAATAGAATGCGTTTTAACTGAAGATTCCGTGCTGGAATTTGAGATCTACAGCCCGTTCGGAGAGCTTGTTAAAAAATTCAGCGCTTCGGGGGCGGGGACTCCGACGGGAACGACGAATATCATCACATGGGACGGAAGAAACGGCAAGGGCTCGGTTGTGGCAAACGGCGTATATATCCTGAATCTTACTGTTCATCCATCTTCCGGAGGCGAGCATCGCCGCCGCAGGCTGATAGGAGTGCTTAAATGACTGCGCGGATATTCGTCTTCTGTATAGCGGTGGGCTTTGCCTCGGCCGCCGGAGCTTATTATTCCGGAGACGCATCCGGAGGCAGGCCGGGAGATTATCTTCTTGTCCTCTCCGGCGATGCCGCGCAGGCCGCCAGGGGCGGCAGCGGCTCGGCGCTCAGAGGGAATCTCGCGGGCGTGTATCTTAACCCCGCATCACTCTGTGATCTGGCAAGAGATGAGTTATCCTTTTTTTACAGGCCCATGTATGACGGCGGAAATTATTATTTTATCGGTGGCGGGCATAAATTCGGGCCCGTTACCTTCCTTCCGAAATCTTCCTATATGGGCGTTTCATTCGCCGGGGTGGAATCGGCGATGGCTGAAAAAACATCTCTTCTGAGAGAGAGCCTGGGAAGTTTCGCCGCTAAAGAACAAGCTTTTATTTTTTCATTCGCCTACCCGGTGAAAGATAAGCTCGCGGCCGGAACGAATATCAAACTGCTGTCGCAGAGTATGGACAGTTACCGCGCCAGCTCCGTCGGCGCGGACCTGGGAATTATATCTTCCTGGAAATATGCTGATGTGTCTTTCTGTGTTCAAAATTTCATCAGCCCCTCATTGAAATTAAAAGATAGCGCTGATGATTATTCCCGCGGACTGATCTTCGGCGCGGCGGGAGAATTGCCCGGAGGAAAAATAAAGCCTTCCCTTGACCTCATCCGTCCCGGCGCCGGCTCCGGCACGCTGTGGAAGGCGGGCTGCTCTTATATGATCTCGCCGATTTTCGCGCTGAACGCGGGATTGAACTATAAGGAATTGAGCGCGGGTTTTACCGTTATCACTGAGCGCTGTTCAGCGGATTACGCTTTTGTGTTCCATGAGCTCGGAATCAAACACATGTTAAGCGTAAAGTTTTACTTTGACACGGACGCGGCCGAAGAGGCCAAATTGTATTACAGCAGCCGTAAGGAACTTGAACGCCGAGGCGATGAACTCCGGAAAGCGAAACAGACATATGACAAACTGACAAATACGGCCATAGAATATTTCCTGAACGACAAATATGAACTGGCCCGTGCGGAATTCAGAGAGATCGCCATGATAGAATCCGATACCAAGGAGGATCTGGAAACGCTCTTTAACATTGAGATGAAGATTGAAGAAAAAGCCCAGAAACAGAAGAGCAGGGATTTGTTCACGGCCGCGCGGGAGCAGCTGCGTAAATCCGACTTTGACACTTGTCTGAAAACCGTGGATGAGATCCTGAATTTAGATCCGGCGAATAAGAACGCCGCGCTTTTGCAGTGCAGATGCCTTGCGTATAAGGCGCTCAACAAGGGAGAGTATTTGGAGGCGAAGAAGTTTTTAGAGGACGCTTTGAAGCTGTCGCCGGCCGATATGGGTGTTTTAAAGTTACTGCAGCGGCTCAGAAAATTTCTGGGCGATCACGGCACCGGGGAAGATCCGAAATAAAGGAGATAGGAAATGAAAAAACAATTATTGCTTATTATTTTTCTGGCTGTTTTCCAGAATCTTTCTGCAGAGACGGCAAAAGAGGTTTTTAACAGAGCCGTGGCTGAGTATATCAAAGGAGAGAAGCGGGAGAGCATGTCGCTGATGGAAACAGCTTTAAGCCTGGACGGCAAAAACAGCGAGATGAAGGAGTTTTTTGTGAAGATGCTCACGGAATACGGTTCCGAGAGCTTTCTGGCTGATGACTATGTTTCCGCTCAGGCGTATCTGACAAAGGCCGGGAATATTGATCCTGACAATCAGGAGATCAGGAAGATGCTTCTTTTGTGCCGCCGGATGTCCGAGAGGGGCCTGATAGCGGAATCTTCCGCCGCGAAAGAGAAAGAACTCAACGCGCTGATCAAAGAATTCAAACAACAGAAAGACAAATTTTCCGCGAATTTCAACTACGGCCTGGAAACGATAAACAGCCTGCTGAAACAAAGCGAAAAAGAAAGGGAGAAACTTCTCTCGGAGATCTCCTCCGCGCGCGAAGCCGATAGGGTTAAAATGAATCAGATAGTATTCGCCGGCATTGCGGTTTTTGCCCTAATACTTCTGGCGGCCTTTTACCTGATGCACGCCATCACGCGCAGATTTGTTGAGAAAAGGGAGATCTCCACGCTGGAGCATCAGAAAAAAATCATGGAAGAGATGCGCGGCTTTTCCCGGCATTCGCCTCTTCCGCCGCTCGTGAGAAATTCCACGCACGAGACAATAACGGACATAGACCCGATAATCAGGGAGAAGGCCAGAAGAATAGAATTTATCGAGGAAGAACTGAAAACTGAAAAAGACCCGAATATAGCGACGACTTTCTTTTTGCCCTACCTTGATGATATCAGCAACCGGGTGCGCGCTAATGCCGCGAAAGCCCTTTATCCCCATAACAAAAAGCTTGCTGCCGCCACATTCAAAGATATGATTTCGAGCCCGAACGAATGGATGAGGGCCAGCGCCGTGTGGGCTCTGGTGGAACTGGCCGAAGAAGAGACGGTAGCGCTGGTCGCGGCGCTTAAAGACGAGAAACATATATGCGTTCTCGAACAGATAAAATCTTCGCTGGGGAGATTAATGAAAAGGCCGGATGTTTCCGAAGGTCTTAAAATCAGGGCAGCCGAAATACTGAAAGGATTCTAAAAAAAGCTGTCCGCATCCTTTGATTCCGCCGGACGCGGTCAGACGTTGAATTTTATCTCTATTATGTCCCCGTCTTCAATGATGTGGTTCTTTTCCACGGTTTTGACAAGACCTTTTTCTTTGGCCTCGTGCATGTTGAAAACGCTCATCATGCCGTCGAAGGGCACCACATCCGCGCGTATAAAACCGCGCGCGAGGTCGCTGTGTATTTTTCCCGCGCAGGTGACGGCGTTAGAATTCTTTTCCACCGGCCAGGCCTTGCATTCGTCTTTCCCGGCCGTGTAGAAGAATATGATGCCGGCTTTTTTCAAGACGCTGGCGATGAGTTCGTCCGTTGAGATATCTCCGTCAATCACCACTGTGGGTTTAAAGGTCAGGGGAGCGAGGGCTTTGAGAATGTTTTTTTCGTCGACGCTCAATTCCAGATCGCAGAGGACTTTTTCTTCTTCCATGGCCCGGATGCATTTTACGAGAAGTTTTTTTTCGTCCTGACTTTCGCTCCTCGCCAGACGCCCTTCCAGTTTTTCCATGTCGGGGATCAGTAAATCAAGGAGAGTCTCTTTCCGCACGGCGATCGCGTCCGCCTGTTCGGGATCAGCCGTTGTGAGTTCCGCGAAAAACGGCGCGACTTTTTTCGGCTTGAATTTGTCGCTGAGTTTTATCAGGCGTTCGTCATTGTATTTCACCTTCCCCTCGTCAAAAGCCAATCCGCTCAAATATATTTTCATAGGGGGATTATACTAAAAAATGGGGGCATTTGCTATTGCCGCGAATCAGGAACCGCTCCACTAGCCCCCGGCGCGCTTTTATATTCACGCTTAATAAATTAAAATAGCCCATGATAAGAATTGGCGATAAAGTCTTTCAAACGAATGTGTTTTTGGCTCCGCTTGCCGGCTGCTCGGATCTGCCCTTCAGGCTGATATGCAGGGAACACGGCGCGCTGATGGCTTTTTTCGAGATGATATCCTCCGACGCTCTCGTCAGGGAAAGGGAAAAGACGCTGAGTATGCTCAAGAGCGTCCCGGCTGACAGTCCCGTGGCAGGCCAGCTTCTCGGCTCCGACGCCGAGCTCATGCTTGATGCCGCGCTGAAGATGAAAGAACACGCGGATGTCGAGTTTATAGATATAAACGCCGCGTGCCCGGTGAGAAAAGTTGTGGTAAACGGTCAGGGCGCCGCGCTTTTTAAAACGCCGGAAAAACTTTTCGCTATAATAAAAATCCTTGCGCTGAAATCAGGGCTCCCTGTTACTGTTAAGCTCAGGACGGGTTTTGACAAAAGCGATACAAGAGCCCTCATCGATGTCGTGAGGGGCTGTGAGGGCGCCGGGGTATCCGCCATATTTCTGCACGGCCGCACGCGCGCTCAGATGTACGGCGGCGATGTGGATTATGAGGCCATAAAAATGGCGAAAGAAAACCTGAGCGTTCCTTTGTTCGCTTCCGGCAATATCCTATCCGCGCCTCTGGCGAATAAGATGTTTGAAGAGACGGGCTGCGACGGTATTATCGTCGCACGAGGGGCCATGGGGAATCCCTGGATATTCAAAGACATAAACGGTTTTCTTAAAAACGGCCTGTGCTCTCCGAAGCCGGGAAAAAAACAGCGCATAGAAACTCTGAAAAAACATCTTTCGTATATCAGGAAATATTCGGATCTCACCGATTCATCGGTGATAGGGCTGATGAGAAAGGCGGCCCTGTGGTATCTGAAAGATTTTGCTTCCGCCGCCGCCGCCCGCGGGAAGGTGACGGGCTCTCAAAATTATGAGGAACTGCTTAAGGTTCTGGATAAATTACAAATTTAAACTTCAGCGAGTTTTTTGTAATGGGCGTAGCGTTTCAGCATCGCTTTCTCCGCTTTCGCGAAAAGCTCTTCGGCTCTGTCGGGGAAGAGTTTTTTAACGGAACTGAATCGCACCTCGCTCTGTATGAATTCCTGGAATTTTCCGTTCGGGTCTTTTGACTCCAGCTTAAAAGGATTTTTTCCCTCGTCGGCAATAAGCGGGTTGAAGCGGTAAAGAGGCCAGTAACCGCATTCCACGGCCAGCTTTTCTTCCTCAACTGATCTTGACATATCCAGGCCGTGATTTATGCAGGGCGAATAGCAGATTATCAGCGAAGGCCCGTCGTAGGATTCCGCTTCGCTGATAGCGTTAAGAAACTGCTGTTTGTTGGCTCCCATGGAACAGCTCGCCACATAGATGTAGTCGTAGGACATGGCTATGAGTCCGAGGTCTTTTTTCTTTATTTCTTTTCCCGATATGGCGAATTTTGCCGAGGCGCCCAGCTGTGTGGCTTTTGATGATTGTCCGCCCGTGTTGGAATAGACTTCTGTATCCAGCACAAGGACATTTATGTTCTTTTTTGAGGCGAGGACATGGTCCAGCCCGCCGTAGCCGATGTCATAAGCCCAACCGTCTCCTCCGATGCACCAGACGCTTTTATCCACAAAATAATCCTGAAGCTCAATTATTTTGCTTATGATTTTCTTATCTCCGCCGGAAGCTTTTTTAAGAGCGTCTTTGAGGAGGGATCTTGTAGAGCCCGCCGCAGCCTTGGCTTCAGCGTCAACATTTTTCCACAGTTCAACATTTTTTTTCAGGGATTGAGTCAGCTCCGGCGAGATATTCTTTTCAATGAGCGCCTTAACATTTGAAAGCAATTGCTGCCTGTTGGAATCAACGGCCAGCCTCATACCGAAGCCGTATTCGGCATTATCCTCAAACAGCGAGTTTGCCCAAGCCGGGCCTGTTCCTTCTTTTGTCTGACAATAAGGGATCGTTGGGAAGGTGCCGCCGTATATTGACGAGCAACCCGTGGCATTTGCGATTATCATCCTTTTTCCGAAGAGCTGTGTGACATTTTTTATGTAAGCCGATTCACCGCAGCCCGCGCAAGCGCCGGGGAATTCAAACAGGGGCCTCCGGAACTGGCTGCCTTTGACCGTTGTCTCTTTTACGCCGTCAGTTATATCGTCGGGGAGATTGTCAAAAAATGCCGTGTTTGCCGAAGATCCCGCCGACCGCTCTTCCTCTATGGGATGAAACTCAAGAGCCTGGACGGGGCAGGTGTTGACGCAATTCCCGCATCCGGTGCAGTCCTCGGCATAAATTTGCAGCCGGTATTGGAGACTTTTATCATTTTTTGTTTTGGATTCCACGGTTTTAAAATTTGCGGGGGCATTTTTTAAATCTCCGGGAGCTATCTGTTTGGCTCTTACGACAGAGTGCGGGCAGACGAAGGAGCACTGATTGCACTGTATGCATTTATCGCTGATCCAGCGGGGAACCAGCGGGGCGATCCCTCTTTTTTCAAGCCGTGCGGTGGCTGTCGGGACCACGCCGTCATTGGTCATCTGCGAAACGCTTATGTTATCGCCTTTGAGCCTCATCACGGGCTCAATAATCGTTTTTTCAAAAACTCCCGCGTTTTCGGGTATAAGTTTTTTTATTTCCGTGTGCTCGCCGCTTGCGGAAGGTATTTCAAGCTGAACAAGGGCCTCGGCTGTTTTGTCAACCGCCGCCCAGTTCATGTTAACAACTTTGTCACCTTTGAGGCCGTATGTTTTCTTGATGGCTTTTTTCAGGAGTTCTATCGCCTGATCTTCCGGGAGCACGCCGGATATCTTGAAGAAGGCGGCGAGCATCACCGTGTTGATACGGAGCCCCAGCCCGACTTCTTCGGCTATCTTGAGAGCGTTAATGGCATAGAATTTTATTTTATTGTCCCTCAGCGTTTTCTGCATTTTTTCAGTGAGGCTTGAGAAGATATCCGATGTCTTCTCCGGGGAATTGATAAGAAAGACGCCTCCTTCTTTTATGCCGTCCAGAATGTCATAGCGGCCTATGTATTCCGGTTTGTGGAGCGCCACGAAATCAAACTCTATCGGCAGGTAGGGCGAGCGTATTTTTTCTTTGCCGAATCGCAGATAGGAGATCGTGATGCCGCCTGATTTTTTAGAGTCGTAAACAAAATAACCCTGCGCGTTCATATCCGTGTTGTCGCCGATTATCTTGATGGCGTTTTTGCAGGCGCCGACCGTGCCGTCGGAACCGTAACCCCAGAATTTGCTTTTTATTGTGCCGGCGGGCTCGGCTATTATGTTTTCTTCCACGGTGACTGAAAGTTTTGTCACATCGTCGGTTATTCCCACCGTGAATCCGTGATCGCCGTTTTTGCCCAGGTGCTCATAAACGGCTTTCACCATTCCCGGCGTGAATTCTTTTGAGGAAAGCCCGTAACGCCCGCCGATTATTTTTATATCTTTGCCTTTAAGGGCCGCTACAGTATCAAGATACAGGGGCTCGCCTATGGAACCCGGCTCTTTGGTTCTGTCGAGAACAGCTATTTTTTTTACGGACTTCGGAATGACGGAGACGAAATCCTTCACGGAGAACGGCCTGTAGAGGCGCACCTTGACGGCGCCGACTTTTTCTCCGCGCTTGTTCAGGTATTCCACGGTCTCTTCTATTGTTTCGCAGCCCGAGCCCATCGCGATTATTATTTTGTCGGCGTCCGGCGCCCCTGTGTATTCAAACAATTTGTAATCTCTGCCGATTTTCTTCCCGACCGCTACCATGTATTTTTTTACGATTTCCGGGATAGCGTCATAATAGCGGTTGACCGTTTCTCTCCCCTGGAAATAGACATCGGGGTTTTCCGCTCCCACCTTGGCGTATGGCCGGTTGGGATTCATACATCTCGCGCGGAATTTTTCAATATATTGCATGTCCAGCAGTTCCGCCATCAGTTCATAAGGCAGCACTTCCACTTTTTGTATTTCGTTAGAGGTCCTGAAGCCGTCAAAGAAGTGCATGAAGGGAATGCTTGATTCAAGAGTGGCCAGATGGCACACGATGGCAAGGTCCATCGCTTCCTGTATGGATGAGGACGCAAGCATGGCAAAGCCGGTGTTCCTCGCCGACATAACGTCGGAATGGTCGCCGAATATTGAGAGCGACTGGCAGGCGAGCGATCTGGCGGAAACATGAAAGACAGCAGGCAGGAGCTCACCCGCGATTTTGTGCATGTTGGGCAGCATCAGCATGAGCCCCTGGGAGGCGGTGAAAGTTGTTGTCAGGGCGCCTGCGGACAATGAACCGTGGACGGCTCCGGCGGCCCCGGATTCAGATTGCATCTCTATTACATTCAGCTTTTCACCGAAAAGATTTTTGCGGCCCTGAGCTGACCACTGTTCGGAAAGCTCCCCCATAGTCGTGCTGGGCGTTATGGGATATATCGCCGCCACTTCGCTGAAAGCGTAGGCGACATGCGCCGCCGCCGTGTTGCCGTCGATAGCCTGCATGTTTTTTTTGATTTCGCTCATGTTATTTTCCCCCGGGTTTTGTAAGTTTTCCAAATCATTACGGTAAAATCTTATATAATTCGCCAAAAAAAAACAAATAGCGGCGGCTGTCTGTGTTGACTGAAATCGTGAAGAGTTATAGAATTCGTCTGTATTGATTAGAGAGAATTGTATATTGGGAGGATTTAATGAGCACATGGGAATTGCTGGAAAAAGTGAGAAAGGAAAAACCGCTGGTACATCACATAACCAACTGGGTGACGATCTATGATTGCGCAAATATTGTCAAATCTTTCGGCGCGAGCCCCGTCATGGCCCACGCACAAGAGGAAGCCGCGGACATGGCTTCTCTCGCCTCGGCGCTGGTGCTCAATATAGGAACGCTGACAATCGAACTGATAGAAGCCATGAAACTGGCCGCTGGCGCCGCCAACAAAAAGGGCATTCCCGTCGTGCTGGATGTCTGCGGGGCGGGAGCGACGCGTTTCAGGGACGAAAAGGTCTATGAGATCCTGGAAAGCGTTAAAGTGAATATCATTAAAGGCAACGCTTCTGAGATCGCGCGCGTGACGGGAATGGAAGTGAAGACCAAGGGCGTTGACAGCGGCTCTGTGGACGCCGATCTTTCCGTGATGGCCTCTGAACTGGCCGCGAAAAAATCCTGTACGGTCGTTATCACGGGCAAAGAGGATATTATCTCGGACGCTTCCCGGGTTTATAAGGTGTCAAACGGCACGGATATGATGGGAACGATCGTGGGCACAGGATGCATGGCCGCCTCCGTCATCGGAACTTTTGCCGCGGTGAATAAGGATCTTGCCCGCGCCTCGGCCTCGGCGCTGGTCTGTTTCGGCATAGCCGCCGAAATCGCTTCTGAGATTTGCACGGGCACGGGTAGTTTCAAAAATGACCTGTTTGACTGTGTGTATAATCTGAACAGGCAGCAGATAGAAACACTGGAAAAGCTCGCGTGATCAGGGGCTATTACTTCATCACGGATTCCGCCTTGAGCCGGGCGGGTGTGCTCGATGATGTTTCTCTTGCCGTGAAATGCGGCGTCGGGGTCGTCCAGTACAGGGAGAAAAACGCTTCAACAAAAATCCTTTTTGAAGAAGCCTCGCGCCTGAGGGAGATATGCCGGAATGCGGCGCTCATAATAAACGACAGGATAGACATAGCTTTAGCCGTTTCGGCGGATGGCGCGCACATAGGCCAGGACGATATGCCGCTGGACGAGGCCCGGCGGCTCCTTGGTAAAGATAAAATAATAGGCGTCACCGTGCATAACGAGGATGAGGCGCGCGCAGCCGAGCGTCTCGGCGCTGATTATCTGGGGATAAGCCCTGTCTTTGCCACATCCACAAAGAAAGACGCCGGCGCCTCCTGCGGGATCGAGCTGATAAAAAGAATAAGATCTTTTTCAAAACTGCCTCTTGTCGCCATAGGCGGAATAAATTTTGACAATGCGCGGGAAGTCATCTCCGCCGGTGCCGACGCCCTGTGCGCCATATCGGCGGTGGCCTCATCGTCTGATCCCGCCGGGGCCATCAGGCGTTTTCAAAAGCTCTTTCAATTGGCGCCGCAATTGGTGCCGGGTATTTAGTTATTCAGTTATGACAATAAGGGCGGTTCTGATATTTTTCCCCTTTTTCTTTCCTGGTTTTTAAGCTAAAATACAAGCCTTATGGAAAAACACAAAGATTTTTATATAGCGCTTGAGCGCGGCAGGGTCAGTTTCAACACTAAGCACGGCGCCGAGATCTACCGCCGCAGTTTGTCCATACTGCTCGAGTGCGCCATACACGAGCTTTACCCTGATTCTTCCCTGCATGTGGGACAGACACTGATGAACGGTTATTTCTATGAGATAAACGGCGGCGAGAGAATCACTTCGTCGTTTATCAACAGTGTCTCCCGCCGCATGAGAGAGATAATCGCCTCGGACGAAAAATTCACCAGGGTGAGGATGAAGAAAGGTCGTGTTATGAGGCTCTGCCGGAAATACGGCAGGGAGGATAAATATAACGCCGTGCGCTATCTGCCGGACGCGGAAATAGATATCGTTTTTTTACGGGGCTATTTTGACTTTATGCTGGCCGAAACTGTTTATTCGGCCGGGAGCATCAGAACTTTCCGTCTTGTCAGATACAACCACGGCTTTATACTGCAGTTCCCCGTGAGGGGCGATATAGAAAAACTGCCCGCTACCAAAGACAGGCAGAAAAAACTTTACAGAGTGTATATGGAAACCAAAGAATGGAACCGTATTCTCGGGATACAAAACGCCGGCGATCTTAACTGCGCCATCGCGGACGGCTCCATCAGGACTTTGATAAACGTGCAGGAGGCTTTTCACGAACGCAAGATAGTTGAAATAGCTAATATGATAAAGGCCTCCTTTCCGCGCAGGAGAATAATATGCGTGGCAGGGCCTTCTTCTTCGGGTAAAACGACATTTATAAAAAGGCTGGGCGTCCAGCTTCGGGCCGACGGGCTCAAGTCCACGGAAATATCGCTTGACAACTATTTCCACTCGCGCGAAAAAACCCCCCGCACGAAGGACGGTGATTACGATTTTGAGTCGGTCCGCGCGCTGGATCTCAAATTCCTGAGACGCCAGATGCAGGAGCTCCTTGAGGGTAAAGAGATACGCCTCCAGGAATATGATTTTAAGCTGGGCCGCCGTAAATACACAGGCCGCCGGCTGCGGCTGGAGAGGGATTCGCTGGTGCTCATAGAAGGGATACACGCCCTCAACCCCGCGATACTGCCGAATATACCGTCGGGGAAATTTTTCAAAATTTTTGTCAGCGCCCTCACGCAGCTGGGGATAGATAACGACAACAGGATTTTTACTTCGGATTCGCGTCTGATAAGGCGCATTGTCAGAGACAATAAATTCAGGGGCTATTCGGCTTCGGACTCAATAAAGCGCTTTCCGAAAGTGAGGGAAGGCGAAGACAGATACATATTTCCTTTTCAGCGCACCTGCGATGTCTTCTTCAATTCCTCGCTGATATACGAGCAGGCGGTTATAAAGCCGCTGGTTGAAAAACTGCTCAAAAATGTGAAGAAGACGGATGATTCCTATTTTGAGGCGAGGCGGCTTTTATATTTCTTGCGTTTTTTTCTGGTCATACCGCCCAAGAGAGTGCCGCACAATTCCATACTCAGGGAATTCATAGGCGAGAGCGCCTTCCATTATTGAGAATTTTCGTATGCCGGGAAAAATATTCCTTGTAGATAAAGCGCTTTTCAGAAAAGCTTTCGGGAAACTTCCTAAGAAAGCTTCAGTTACAACACTCGCGCGTCTTGCCGCTGTCAACAGAATTAATGCTCTCGCGGCGATAAAATCCGCTGAACACGGCTGGCTGGGAGCTTCGTTTTCCTGCGCTGATATTGTGACATATCTTTATTTCAGGGGGATGAAGGCCCGGGATATACTCATACTCAGCAAGGGTCACGCCGCTCCCGCGCAGTATGCCGCTCTTGCCGCCAAAGGCGTCATAAACTTTGAAGAGCTTCTTTCGTACAAGACTCCCCGCGGTTTGCAGGCGCACACGGATATGAGCACTCCCGGTATCGCGTCTAACACGGGATCTCTCGGACAGTCTCTGTCAAAGGCCGCCGGAATGATCATGGCCTCTCGCCTTAAAAAAGAAAAACGGCGGGCTTTTGTGATACTCGGCGACGGTGAACTGCAGGAAGGCCAGAATTTTGAGGCTTTGATGAGTATCAGAAAAAACCGCCTGACGGAACTCGTCCCGATAATTGACAGGAACAATCTCCAGACCGACAGCGCGGTGAGGGATATAAAGGCCATAGATGATCTTGAAAAAACTTTGTCGGGCTTCGGCTTTAAAGTCATTACAGCGCGTGGCAATGACATGGAAAGTCTGGCAAAGGCATTCGCTCTTGCGTGCGGGAAAGATAATTGCGTGATCATCGCCGACACCATAAAAGGCGCGGGCAGCTCCGTGACGGCCATGAAAAATCCCTCACGGAGAAAGGCCGTCTGGCATTCAAAGGTGCCGTCGGCGGAGGAATACGCGCGCATACTGGAAGAACTTGTCACCGGGACCGGAGCCGCGTGTATCAAAGAAGCCTTCGGGCGGTGGGGAATCCCGCCCGCCGCCCCGGCGGCGGTTGGAATTCCGTCATGCCGCGAACTTTCAACCAGAGACGCTTTTGCCGATGAGCTTTTTTCTCTTATGCGTAAAAACAGGAAGATAATCGTGCTGGACGCCGATCTTGAAAAATCCATGAAACTCACGCCCATAGCGGAAAAATACGGAAAAAGATTTGTGGAATCGGGCATTGCCGAGCAGGACATGGCATCCACGGCGGGGGGGTTCGCTCTTTCCGGCTTTATTCCGGTTGTGAACACTTACGCGAGTTTTTTCCGGAGATGTTTTGAGCAGATATATGTCAATGCCACGGAGAAGACCCCCGTGATCTACGCGGGCAGTTATTCGGGACTGTGCTACGCCACCGACGGTAAAACGCATCAGATGACGGGGGACATCCCCATGATGCGTTCAATACACTCCATGAGGGTTTATGATCCGTTCTCCGCGTCTGAAACAAGGAAATTACTGAAATATTATCTGAGCGGTGCGAAAAAATCATGGAATTATCCCGTTTATATCAAGTTGCGGCGAAGCCCGCGGGATTTTCCTTTTAAGGAGACTGCCGGAAAGTTCTCAATCGACAGCGGCGTCATGCTGAAAGAGGGGAAGAAGATCTGCATTGTTGTTTCCGGGCCTCATCTGGCTTCTTACGCGCTGAGAGCCGTTGCTGAACTGTCATCATCCGCGGCGTCCTCGTCCGCCGTAGGCGCGGCTGTGGCGGCGTTCAGCGCCCAGAATTATCTTGACCACAAAAAAACGCTTGCGATGCTCAGTCCTTTTAAAAAAATCATTGTTCTGGAAGAGGGCGTCACATCCGGCGGCCTCGCCGATGAGATAAGCAAACATGTTTTAAAAGCGGGTTTGAATATGCAAGTTCTCAGACGAGGAGCTGATGGTTTCACATTTTCGGCGAGAGACAAAAGCTGTCTCTTTAAAGAATTCTCGCTCGATGTGAGATCCATAAAAAAACTTCTGGAGAAGGGATGATCAAAACTGTCCGGAAAATATTAAGCAAAAATACGCCCACAGCTCTGGCGCTGGGTTCCGGCTCCGCCCGGGGCATCGCGCACATAGGCGTTATAAAAGCCATTCTTGAGAAGGGCGTTAAAATAGATATGATCGCGGGCTCCAGCATGGGCGCTCTTGTGGGGGCGGCTTTCGCCAGAGAAGGCCGCATAGATGACCTGGAGCATATAGCCCGTCACCTTGACTGGAAGAAGCTCGTGGGGTTGGCCGATCCTCATTTTTTTATGCTGAACAAGGGCGTTATACACGGTGAAAAAGTGAAAGAATTCCTTAAAGTCTGCATAGGAGATGTTTCTTTCTCCGATCTAAAAATACCTTTGTCCGTGGTGACCTGCGATATTAAAAAAGGCGTGAGAAAGGTTATAAACAAGGGTTCCGTTGTTGAAGCGGTGAGGGCGAGTATATCCATTCCCGGTATATTCACACCCGTTCCCCTCGGCGCAAGTTTTTTTGTTGACGGCGGGATCATAGAGCCGGTGCCGGTAGAGACCGCCCGCCGGATGGGCGCGGGACGCGTCATCGCATCCAATGTCATTTGCGACCCCTCTAAAAAACTTAACTCACGGACGCGTAAAAAAACGGCTGTCCGCAGGCCTTCGGACGCGCTGCCGGTTCTGACGGCTCTGGAAAAAGCTGTGGAAAAACTGACAGAGGAAAACAGCGATCTCATCTCTTCCGCCGTGGAATACACTGAAAAACTGAAAAAGAAATTCTACAAGAATGTTTTGAAGGACCTGCCCGATATGCCCGGTATTTTTGAGACGATCCTGAATGCCGTATACATCCTGGAGTACGCCTCGGCGAAGGAGAATGCCGGCGGGGCTGATGTGCTCATATCACCCGACACAAGTTCCATCGGCCTTCTTGAATTTTACCGCGGCGGCGAAGCCGTTGACGCCGGCTACAAAGCGGCCATGAAAGTCCTGAAAAAAGAGCCGTTATAAAGGCGGAAAATTTGGATTACATCATCAAAGGTGGAGATGTTTTTGACGGCCGGGCATTTTCAAAAGCCGATGTGGCTTTGAAAGACGGGAAGATAGCGGCCGTGGGCAAAATAGACGGCCCCGCGGAAAAAATTATAGACGCCTCGGGACGCGTTGTCAGCCCCGGTTTTATTGACGTTCACACTCACTGTGACCTCGCGGTGATGGATCTTATCGGCGAGGAACGTTCA
Organism: Candidatus Omnitrophota bacterium; assembly: GCA_013791745.1. Lineage (NCBI taxonomy): Bacteria > Pseudomonadati > Candidatus Omnitrophota > Candidatus Omnitrophota bacterium. The sequence continues at coordinate 18,690 of VMTH01000007.1, read as the reverse complement.
TCCGCTGGGGAGTCCGTAAAATCCAATCTCTGCTATCTTCGTCAGGGGGTCACAACTGTCGTCACGGGAAACTGCGGCCTCGGCGAAAGCGGCACAGCTAAATGGCTCGGCTGGGCCCGGAAAAATAATTTCGGAACGAATGTCATCCATCTTGTTCCCCACGGGATGTTAAGGTTAAGGCTCTTTGGCGATAAAAAGATACTCTCACACGCTGATATAAAGAAAATGGCGGAAGCTCTTGAAGAAGAAATGGATGAGGGAGCGCGGGGTTTTTCCACAGGGCTTGAATATTCCCCCGGATGTTTTGCTTCAAAAGAAGAGATCGAGGTTATGGCCCGCGTTTGCCAGCGGCGGGGAGGTGTATACGCCACTCATATGAGGAGCGAAACCGGCCTCGGCGTGACTGACGCTGTTGATGAGGCGATCGGCATAGCATACAGGACAGGCGTGTCGCTTGAAATCTCACACCTGAAAATATCAGCGCCCTTGAACGCCTTGCCGGCGGAAGTCTCGCTTGAAAAAATTGAAGCCGCGCGCGGGGAAGGTCTTGATGTCACAGCCGATCAATATGCCTATGATTACGGCTCGACCTATATAACTCTGCTCGTCAATCCGGAATTTCTTGACGGCAGTGTTTTGAAAACCGAGCACAGGAAGGGGGGGTGTTACGAGGCGCTGAAATCAGAACTTGAAAGCAAATTTAATTATCTGCCGCCGGAGAGGATAATAATAAGCGTTTATCCTCAGCGCGGCGATTACGAGGGGAAAAGCATAAGCGCCATAGCGGAAGAGTTTTCGCGCCCGCCGATAGATGTTCTCATGGAGCTTGTCTTCTCTCCGGAGCCGCCCTTTTGCATATTCATGAGCCAGGATATTGAGAATGTCCGGTCAATAATGAAAAAAGACTATATTTTATCCGGTTCCGACGGATGGACGCAGGTTTTCGGAGAGGCAAAGCCTCATCCCCGAAGTTACGGGAATTTTCCGCGTAAACTCCGGCAGTTTGTCAAAGATGAGCGGCTGATATCGTTAAGCCATGCTCTGCGCTCGATGACCTCGCTGCCGGCCGAAAAATTCAGGATTAAGGACAGAGGCTATATCAAAGAAGGATATGCCGCCGATATAGCGGTATTCGATCCGGGTATTTTTTCGGATAGAGCTTCTGTGGAAAATCCCCATTCTTATGCCGAAGGGCTGGAATATCTTTTTGTTAACGGCCGTAAGGTGATTGAAAAAGACAGTTTCTTAAAGATTTAACCGGAAAGCCGGCGTTTTACGGGTGTGGAAAACGCGCGGCCCTCTCCCTTGAAAGGAGAAGGCCGCATCAGAAAAAACAGGTTTGAGACTATTTGTCGTCCTGTTCGCCTCTCATTTTACCGTCGCCACAGTCATAACTTTCGCAGTCCATCCCGCTGCCGCGCATATTTCCTCTGTCCCCTTTTTTGCCGCTCATTTTTTTGCCCTTTTTACTCATCTTGCGATCCTGCTTCATCATCCGGGATTTGTGTTCTTCCCATTTTTTGATCTGTTCTTTGGTCAGTTCTTTCTCAATGCCTTTGTCGGAAGTCTCCCTGATTTTTTTCACTTTGTCCGTGAACGCGTTTCTTTCTTCGGCGACTTTTTTCCACGAATTCTCAAGGATACCGGAGATAGAAGTTTTTTGTTTTTCACTGAGTCCGAGTTCTTTCGTCATCCTCTCCATTCTTTTCTCGTGCATCGCTTTTCTGCGCTCGTCGCGTTTCTGCAGGTTCTGAGCTTTTTTCTGTTTCCATTCCCTGAATTCCGCCATTTCGCTCTTGTCCGGTGTTTCGGCCATGAGCGGCGAAAAAGCCGCCAGCGTCGCCATCATCATTCCAGCCGCCGTCCAGTTCATTAAGTTTTTCATTTTAACCTTCCTCCTTATTTGGGTTCGACTTCTTCATCACTTTTGCCTTCAACCGTTAGACGCCTGTCCTGAGCAAAAAGTTACAGGCCTGATTTTTGCCGTGAAGATCTTTTAGGCTTATCAGGGCCGTGAAAGGGGATGAAAGCGCTTATTTCCTCAATGTCCGAGGATATGGCGCAATCGGGAAGGGAGCGGAGGAATATTTTTCCGTATGAACTCAGGAGAACCCGCGGGTCAAGGACAGCTATAACGCCCCTGTCGGTCTTTGTTCTTATGAGCCTGCCCACGCCCTGCTTGAGCATGATCGCGGCCTGCGGTATCTGATAATGAGCGAAAGCGTTTTTGCCTTCCTCCTTCAGTTTCTCTATCCTCGCTTCTGTTAGGGGATTATCCGGCACCGCGAAGGGCAGTTTGAATATTATCACGCAGCGCAGCGCTTCTCCGGGGACATCCACGCCCTGCCAGAAGGAATTGGTTCCCAAAAGCACCGCCGAAGATTTGTTTTTAAATGTCTCAAGCAGTTGCCAGCGGTTCATCTGGCCCTGTTTCAGGAAATTCAGGCCAGGGATGTTCTTTTTGAGGTAGTCATGAGCTTTTTCCAGGCTCTTCCAGCTCGTGAAAAGAACGAAAGTGCCGCCGCCTGCGGCCGCGCATATACTGCCCATCCTCTCCAGCGCCTTTTGCTCGAATTCAGCGAAATCGCCGGCCGGTGAGGGAAGGTCCCCGGCTACGTAAAGCAGGGCCTGTTTTTTATAATCAAAAGGCGACCCGAGCCGCAGTTCTCCCGCGTTGATCATCCCGAGGCGTTCTTTCATATATTCAAAAGAATCGTTTACGCACATAGTCGCCGAAGTCATGATGACGGAATCAGTGTTTTTGTAGAGGGTCTGCCTGAGGATGCGTGAAACATCCAGCGGGCAGGAATACAGGCTTGCCCGCAGGCGCCGTCCGGCGGGCTTGATATCGGCCCAGTAAACAAAGTCCGGTTCGCTCTGCTCAAGAAACAATTCAAGGGCGTTTTTCGCTTCGCTGAGCCTCCCCGCGTAGGCGCCCAGTTCCGCGCCCTCGTCAGAGGTATCGCCGTTCTCGTCTTTCATTTTTGAGGCGGCAGCCCGCACCATACCGGACAGTTCTTGTATCGATGCCCCGGCGGCGCCGTTGAAGATATGCTTTTCGCGGACGCGCCGGAGTGTTTTTTCACGGCCGAAACGGGCGATAACAGCTCTGAAAAGTTCTTTCACATGCATTTCGGTTCTCGCGGCGCTTTTCAATATTTCGTCGGCGGTGCCGCTGTCCATGCCGAAATCCCGGCCGCCCGTGAGTCGGCCGAGGATGTATTTCATATTGCCGTAGGAAAATTCCGCGCCGAGATATTCGGCGGCGACATCTTCCGCGTTGTGGGCCTCGTCTATCAGCGCCGCGGCGTAGGGGGGGAGTATCTTATTGCCGGATGCGATATCCGTGAAAAAGAGATGATGGTTGGACACGAGGATATCCGCGTTTGAGCGTTCTATCTTGGAGCGGTTGTAGAAACACAGGCTGCCGTAAGGGCATTTTCTGCCGGTGCACATGTCTGATTCCCTGCACACTTCCATCCATATCTTATCGCTGATTTTGAATTCGGCGTCGAGTTTGACACCCGTTTTTGTTTTTCTGCTCCATCGCGCTATTTCATCCCATTCCCTGAGCTCGTCGTCATCTTTAAAAAGTCCGAGCTGGCGGCTCTTGTGGAGGCGCCGCAGGCAAAGGTAGTTGGCGCTTCCCAGACATAGCGCGAAATTGAATTTAAAAGGCAGGGCATTCAGCAGAAAAGGCAGGTCTTTTTTTGTGAGCTGTTCCTGCAGGGTTTTCGTGTATGTGGCGACAATGGCTCTTTTGCGCTTTGTCTTCGCGTATATTATCAGCGGCACGAGATAGGCGAGACTTTTGCCTATGCCTGTTCCCGCCTCGATTATGAGATGTTCGTTGGTCGCCAGAGACTCTTCTATGCGCAGAGCCATGTCGAGCTGTTCATCGCGGATCTCATAATTTTCCATGCCTGTGTCGACCATGCCGCCGCGGGTGAAGATCTCTGTCAGTTCGGGGTAATCTTTCATGTTCGTGACAATGATAGCAGAAAAGCCCTTTTTCCGCCAAAATTTTCAGATGGGCTTGTCCATTCCGGCTTTTTTGTTATAATGAAAAACAAAAAATATGCGGAGGATTGAAAAAATATGAAAATTATTTCAAAAATTGGTTTTGCTGTTGTGTTTTTTATCGCCGGCTGCGGCGGGCTGAAGCAGGAAAGTCCTTCGGCGCCTGTCGAAATATCCCCCCCGGCTGAGGAGACCCTTGTGAAAGAAAAGATAGCTGAAAAGAAAGAACTGCGGGCTGTTATGAAGATCCGCCACGGCGACGAGCCGCTCGGAGAAATAGTTATTAAACTCTATCCTGACAAAGCGCCTGTCACTGTTGAGAATTTTGTCGATCTGGCGAAGGGCGACAAGATGTTTATGGACCCGAGGACCCGCCAGCAGGTCAAGCGGCCTTTTTACAACGGCCTGATATTTCACAGGATAATAAAGAATTTCATGATACAGGGCGGATGTCCCATGGGAAACGGCACGGGCGGCCCCGGGTACCGCTTTAAAGACGAGTTCGACGGGAGCCTTGTTTTTGACAGGCTGGGACTTCTGGCAATGGCCAATTCAGGCCCCGGCACCAACGGAAGCCAGTTCTTTATAACGACTGTTCCCACGCCATGGCTCAACAACCGCCACACGATATTCGGCGAGGTCATTGAGGGGATGGATGTGGTCAAAAAGATAGAAGCGGTGAAGACTGGTTCCGGCGACAGGCCGCTGGAGTCTGTCATTCTGGAAGAGGTCATAATCAAATAAGAGATTTTTTGCCGTGAGGGAATTATTTTTCGGAGCGCAACGCCGTTGAGCCACTGGATAAAAATTGACATAAAGGAAAACTGGCGCACGGGGCTGAAACATTCTCCGCCCCTTGCGGCGGTTTCGGAAAAGGACAGGCCCTTATATCTTGCCGCCAGGCCCGGAGACATTCTCTGGTTCTATGCCATAAGGCCGGTGCGGGGTGTTGTGGGCTTTGCCAAAATAGCTAAAAAATACAAAGACGAAAAAAAACTTATTTTTATCCCCGAACTGAGAACAAGAAAGGTTCTTTTTCCGCTGCGGTTCCGTCTGGAGGATATTCATGCGGGCGATTCCAAAACATGGACGGACAATCACATCAACATAGGGGATTTCAAGCTTGACTGGACCGTGAATTTTCAGCCGCTGCTGGATGATCATTCAAAAAAACTGATAAAGCGCTCCGAGAAGCAGTTTGACATGGATTTTCTGACGCTGAAAGAATATATGAATTCCGCCGCGTAAGGAAAACCAGAACCGTCCCCGTTTTCCCCTGAAGAAGCTCTGCCTCAGGAATAAAGAATATTAAGGACGTCCCCTTTTCCCCTTTTCCCTTTTTCCGAAAATTGACAACCACATCCTTTTTTCTGTAAAATGAAAACAAGTATTGGGATTTGCAAAGTGTTCCAGCATTTTGTCGTTAAGAGTATGAATCATTCGGGTTAGCGATCGCGGATTGTAAAAAAGGAAGAGGAATACGATGAAAATAGCGGTATCGGGAAAAGGCGGCAGCGGAAAGACGACAATCGCCGCTCTTCTTGCGGTTATCCTGAAAGAAAGAGGATTCAAGGTCCTCGCGATAGACTGCGACCCGGACAGCAATCTACTGACTCTCTTTGACGCCAAAGCGGAGTTGCAGTCAATATCCGGATTGAAAGAGATGATAAAAGAAAGGACCGCCGCCGACGGCGGGCTTTTCAAACTGAACCCTTTCGTAAACGACCTGCCGGACAAATATTCACTGGACTTTGACGGGATAAGGATAATGCAGATAGGGAAATATACTAACAAGACCGGCTGTTTCTGCCCGGAAAACTCGCTCATAAAGGCTCTCATCAGTCACCTTGTCCTTGAAAGGGACGAGGCCGTGGTGCTTGATATGGAAGCCGGAATAGAACACTTGACGCGCGGTGTCGTTGCCGGAGTGGATATGCTCTTTCTAATCGTAGAGCCGGAAATAAAGAGCATTGAGACCGCCCGGAAGATCAAGGAGTTGGCGGAAAAGCTGGGCGTCAGGCATATAGAAATTATCGCGAACAAGATATGGGATGAGTCCGATAAGGATTATCTGCGCGGTAAAGTCGGCAAAATTGATTTCGCGGGATTTATTTCCTATAATCCAAATCTGCGGAAAGAACGAGGGAAATTGAAGGATACCGTACAGATAAAAAAAGAACTGGAAAAAATCCTGGACAGTTTAAAGTCAGTATTGAAAGAGCAATCGTTTGACGGTGACGAAACCCGCCTGCCGCCCAGGTAGGCATCGTTACCGTTAACTGTAACCGTTTATTAAGAGGAGGGAAATAATGAAGAAACCCACTGAATTGACCCATGATAAAGCGAGCAGGGAAGTTCTTGAAAAAAATCCGGATCTTGAAACCGCCTGGACCAGATACGAGAAAATGCTTCCCCAGTGCGGTTTCGGCGAGATGGGGCTCTGCTGTAAAAATTGTGTTATGGGGCCCTGCAGGATTGATCCGTTCGGCGAAGGTCCTCAGAAAGGCGTTTGCGGGGCTACCGCCGCAATAATTTCCGCAAGGAATCTCATAAGGATGATTGCCGCCGGCGCCGCTGCCCACTCCGACCACGGCCGGGATATTGCCCATACACTGCTCCTTGCCGCTGAGGGCAAGACAAAGGGATATTCAATCAAAGATAAAAAGAAACTTCTTGTTATTGCAGCGGAATACGGCGTAAAGACAGAGGGCCGGGATACTAACGCGATAGCAAAGGACGTGGCGGAAATAGCTTTCGCGGAGTTTTCACGGCAGCAGGGAGAACTCCTCTTTATTAAGCGTGCGCCGGAAAAAAGACAGAAAATCTGGAGAGACCTTAAAATAGTTCCGCGCGGCATAGACAGGGAAGTGGTCGATACCCTGCATAGAACTCATGTCGGCGCCGACAATGATGATGTCAACCTGCTGTTGCAGGGGTTACGAAATTCGCTGGCCGACGGCTGGGGCGGTTCTATGATCGCGACAGAACTTTCCGATATTCTGTTCGGAAGCCCCGAACCGATAAGGTCAAAAGTAAACCTCGGTGTTATAAGCAAAGACGAAGTGAACATAATCGTCCACGGCCATGAGCCGACATTATCCGATGTCATGGTCGATGCGGTACGGGACAAGGAGATGCTGGAATACGCGAAAAGCAAGGGGGCGAAAGGAATAAACCTTGCCGGGATCTGCTGCACGGCAAATGAGATACTTATGCGTCACGGAATACCCATTGCGGGAAATTTCCTGCAGCAGGAACTGGCGATCGCAACGGGCGCCGTTGAAGTTATGCTCGTGGACATCCAGTGCGTTATGCCGGCGCTGGGAGATCTCTGCCAGTGCTCACACACAAAACTTATTTCAACTTCTCCCAAGGCAAAATTTCCGTTTGCCGAGCATATTGAATTCAATGAGGAGAAAGCGTTTGACATTGCCAAGGGAATAGTGAAGATCGCCATAGACAACTTCCCCAACAGAATAGAAGCAAAGGTGAATATCCCCGATGTGACAATGGATCTTGTCGCGGGTTTTACCGCGGAATCTGTTTTTCAGTTCCTCGGCGGCAAATACCGGTCCACCTACCGGCCTCTGAACGATGCCATAATATCAGGCCGGCTGAGGGGAGCCGTGGGTATTGTCGGGTGCAACAACCCCAAACAGGTACACGATCTGTGTCATATCAGACTTACGGAGGAACTGATCAAGAGAGATGTGCTTGTCGTCACGACCGGCTGTTCCGCGATTGCCTCAGCGAAAGCGGGGCTTCTCAGGCCTGAAGCGAAAGATCTTTGCGGCCCGGGCCTGAAGGAAATATGCGAGACTGTGGGGATCCCGCCGGTCCTGCATCTGGGGTCCTGCGTTGATATATCAAGGATTCTCGTGATTCTGTGCAATGTCCTGAAGGAAGGCGGCCTGGGAGAGGATATCTCGGACCTGCCGGTGGCGGGCGCGGCTCCCGAATGGATGAGCGAAAAAGCCGTTGCGATCGCGTTTTACGCGGTGGGTTCGGGTATAACCACTTTTCTCGGCAATCCTTTGCCTGTCATAGGGAGTGAGAAAGTGAAGAAATTCCTGCTGGAGGATATTCATAAACTTGTCGGGGCGAATTTCGTTTTTGAGCCGGATCCGGTAAAGACGGCTGATATGATTGTAAAACTGCTGGACGAGAAAAGGGTGAAACTCAACCTGAAACCGTTAGCGGAAAAAAATTAAGCAGGGGGCAGCGATGAAAATAATATACATATCCCCTGAGAAATGCCTTGCCTGCAGGAGCTGTCAGCTCGCCTGCGCGGTTGCTCATTCTAAAAGCAGGGAATTGGCTAAAGCAATTGCGGAAGAACCGCGGCCGGCAGCCAGGATCAGTGTAATCGGCTGCGACGATGTGACTCTCCCTCTTCAGTGCCGTCACTGCGAGGACGCGCCGTGCGTTGCGGTATGCCCCTCCGGGGCTTTAAGTAAAGAAGAAAACGGGATTGTTTTTTTGGACAGCGAATCGTGCATAGGATGCGATTTCTGCGTTATCGCATGCCCCTTCGGTGTTATCAAAACAAACAGGGAAGGCAAAGCCGTGATAAAATGCGATTTATGCAGGGAAAGGCTGAAACAGGGCGAAGAGCCGGCCTGCGCTGCGGCCTGTCCTACAAAAGCGCTGGTTTTTGTAGAGCCGACGGAAATCTCAAGGGAGAAGACGAGAAGATTTTTGACCGAGTTTAAGAAATGATAAAACAGGATTTATAGAGAATGACGAATCTGATAAGAGTTCTGCAGGATATCCAGAGAGAATGCGGGTATCTTAAGAGAGAGAAGCTGGAAGAGGTTTCTCACAGGCTGGATATACCCATGTCGCGTATTTATTCCGTAGCGACATTTTATAAATCTTTTTCGCTCGTCCCTCCGGCAAAGCACAAAATAATGGTATGCATGGGAACTGCATGCTATGTAAGGGGCGCCCCCCGGATCGTGGAGAGGATCACACAGGTATTGGGGATAAATCCCGGGGATTCCACAAAAGACGGGAATTTCAAGCTTGAGACCGTCAACTGCATAGGGGCCTGCGCCCTTGGCCCGCTGGTAATGATCGACGACGACTATCACGGAAAAATGACTCCCCAGAAAATAGTAAAGGTCCTGGAGAAATACAAATGACAGGGACGATAGTGTCGGTTTGCTGCGGGACAGGGTGTTCCGCACAGGGTGCGGGAGAAGTCCTGAAGAAGTTCAGGGAGTTATTGCCCGCTGACAATATGCAGGTTAAAGCCGTGTCAAAAATGACTGGCTGTCACGGGTTTTGCGAAAGAGGCCCGCTGGTAGTCATAAGGAATGACGCCAAAAGCATTTTTTATCAGAAAATAAAAGCGGAGGATGTAGAAAGGATTGTTGAAAAGACCGTTTTAAAGGGTGAGATAATTGAAGAGTTCCTTTATGAAGACGAAGTATCAAAAACAAAAATCGTTGAAGAAGAACAGGTTCCTTTTTACAAATACCAGAAACGGATTCTTTTTGAGAATAACGGCAGGATTGACCCGACGGATATTAAGGATTACACGGATCTCGGAGGATATAAAGCTCTTGAAAAAGCGCTTGGGATGAGTCCGGACGCGATAGTGGAAGAAGTAAAAACCTCAGGCCTGCGCGGCCGGGGAGGCGGCGGTTTCCCGACTTGGAGGAAATGGGATTCCTGCAGGAAATCGCAGGTGTCCGATACGCGATATATTATCTGCAATGCTGACGAGGGAGACCCCGGCTGTTTCCAGGACAGGAGCATCCTCGAGGGTAATCCTCATCTTGTAATAGAGGGCATGATCATAGGGGCTTTTGCAATACAATCAAACAAAGGTTTCATTTACGTCAGGGCGGAGTACCCGCTCGCGGTGAAACATCTTGAAATCGCCCTCAACCAGGCGATGGCAAAAGGGTTTCTCGGTAAAAATATTCTTAATTCCGGTTTTGATTTTGAGATTGAGATCGTGCAGGGCGCAGGGGCTTTCGTCTGCGGCGAGTCAAGCGCTCTTATGGCTTCAATAGAAGGACGTCTCGGAGAGCCGCGGGTGAAGCATATCCACGCAACGGACAAAGGCTTATGGGACAAACCGACCGCTCTAAATAATGTGAAGACCTGGGCGTCGGTCACGCTGATCATCAAAAACGGCGGGAAGTGGTTTTCCTCCATCGGCACGGAGAATTCAAAGGGGACGATGATTTTTTCCCTCGTCGGGAAAGTGAGGAACACGGGGCTTGTTGAGGTCCCGATGGGAATCACCCTGAGGGATCTGATTTTCAAGATAGGCGGCGGGATCATAGGCGGAAAGAAATTCAAGGCGGTTCAGACCGGGGGGCCGTCAGGAGGCAATATCCCGGAGAAATACCTTGATCTCCCTGTTGATTACGAGGCCCTGACCGAGGCCGGCAGCATGATGGGGAGCGGCGGTATGGTCGTGATGGACGAGGATACCTGCATGGTGCAGGTGGCAAGGTATTTTCTTTCCTTTACGCAGGAGGAATCCTGCGGAAAATGCACTCCCTGCAGGGAAGGCACTTACCTGATGCTGAAGATACTTGACAGGTTTATTGAGGGGAAAGCGGATGAGAATGACCTGACCGAACTGGAAAAGATTTCGCGGATGGTAAAGGAGACTTCTCTGTGCGGGCTGGGGAAAGCCGCGCCGAACCCCGTACTTACTACTCTGAAATATTTCAGGGACGAATACCTGGCGCACATAAAGGGGATTTGTCCCGCAAAAGTCTGCCCCGCGCTGATTAAATACGAAATACTGGAAAAAGAGTGCACCGGCTGCACGCTGTGCGCTAAGAACTGTCCTCAGGATGCGATCACCGGAGAGAAAAAGAAACCTCACGTCATTGTTCAGGGGAAGTGTATAAAATGCGGGATATGTCTGGAGGTATGTAACTTCGGCGCTGTGACAAAAATATGATTGGGATTACTATAGACGGGAAAAAAGTGGAGACCGAAAAGGATAGGACGATCCTCGAGGCCGCGCTTGAGAATGGGTTTGACATACCGCATCTGTGCTGGCATCCCTCTCTTGAACCCTATGCCTCCTGCAGAGTATGCCTGGTCGAAGTTGAAAAGAAAGGCTGGAAGACTCTTACGACATCCTGCACATATCCGGTCAGCGAAGGGCTTATAATTTTTACTGATTCAGAAAAAGTAGTGAGCGCAAGAAAAGTTGTCATCAGTCAACTGTTCTCGCTGGCGCCGGAAGCGGAAGAAATTAAAAAACTTGCGCGGAAGTACGGAGCGGCGGATGTTTCCAGGGTTGCGGGCAAAGAACCGGATAATTGTATACGTTGCGGGCTCTGCATCAGGGTTTGTAAGGAGCTGATAGGCCGGGAAGCAATAGGTTTTGTGAACCGGGGCAGGGCGAGGATCCCCGAAACGCCGTTCCTGGATGAGAATCCGGCCTGCATGGCCTGCGGGGCCTGCGCATACCTCTGCCCGACAGGAAGGATAAAGGTTAAAGACGGCAAAGCGCGGGAAATCGAAGTATGGCACAAAAAAGAGGAATTAGCGGCCTGCAATAAATGCGGGGAAAAATATGCTTCACTGAAACAGGTTGAAGAAGCGAAAAAGAAAATAAAAAATGATAAACTAAATGAGATTCTCAACCTCTGCCCTGCGTGCAGGAAGCAAAGAATAACGGAGAATTTTAAGAATACGGGAGGTATTGATGTCTAAGATAGTTGCGAGTGCGGCGATACGGGGAGCAAGGCAGTTATTCAATGAAGCGAAGACTTCGTGGGAGAATGCGGTAAAGGATAAGGGCGGGTCCTGCGAAGTCGGATTTCCGCAAACGGCTTTTTATTTTCCGATGGCGTGCGCCCTTATGGGCCTGGACGTGAAAAAGCTGAAGGATATTCAGCCTGTTATAGAGGAAGCGCAGTCCCTTTTAAGCGAGGAGCCCAGCAGCAGCCTGAATCTCCCGTATCTGGGTGATGCCCTGGACAGCGGGATCGCGGCGCTCTTGTGCGAAGAGATAATATGCGCGCTCAGGTACCTTTACGAAAAGGAACCGCAGGATGACTGCGAAGGTTTTTTTTCGGATACGATCCTGCGCTCTCTCGGCATACAGCTCGTCGACGGCCGGCTTCCGGGTTTCGCGGCGATTCTCGGCGCGGCTCCGGACAGTAAAACCGCTGTTGATATCGTGAGGGAATTTCAGAAAAGGCAGATCCTCACTTTTGTCGGTTCGTCGTCAAATGGCAAGTCTATTATTGACCAGCTGAAAGAAGAAGGTATGGAAATGGGCTGGGACACATATATTGTGCCTTACGGCAGGGACACGGTTACGGCGATTTATCCGCTGAACTGGGCAATCAGGGGCGCACTGACATTCGGAGGTTTAAAGAAAGGTCAGGCAAAGGAATGCCTTTTATACTGCAAGGAGAGGGTGTTCGCCTTCGGACTTACGCTGGGTCCGCTCGACGATATAAAATACGCGACAGGAGCGGGCGCTATAAACATGGGTTTCCCGGTAATTACTGATATGGAGACTCCTGAAATACTGCCTACGGGAATATGCACTTTCGAACACATAGTGAATGAACTTGATTATAAAAAAATCGTGCCCACCTGCATAGAAGTGAGAGGTGTTAAGGTTACGGTAAGCGATATACCGATACCTGTCGCGTATTCCGCCGCTTTTGAAGGCGAGCGGGTAAGAAAGGAACAGACATTCGTCCAGTTCGGCGGCAAGTACAGCGCAAGCTTTGAATTCGTCACCGCTAAAAACTCTGAAGAAATAGAGGACGGAAAAATCGATCTGAACGGTCCGGACGTTGACGCTATGGAAGAAGGCCAGGCTTACCCGCTTATGATCATGGTCGAAGTCGCGGGCAGAAAAATGCAGAGCGATTTTGAGCCCATACTTGAAAGGCAGATCCACACCGTCATAAACCAGGCGCACGGCATATTCCACATGGGACAGAGGGACATGAACTGGATGAGGATTTCAAAAGAGGCGAAGGAAAAAGGCTTCACTCTTAGGCATTTCGGTGTGATCATACATGCGCGGCTCCACGAGATGTTCGGCGCCATCGTGGACAAGATACAGGTGAGGATAAGCACGGTCGGAGAAGAAGTGGAAAAGAACCTGTCGGTTGCAAAGAAAGTGTATGACGACAGAGACGAAAGGATGGCCGGGATGACCGACGAGAGCGTGGAAGACTTCTATACCTGCACGCTCTGCCAGAGTTTCGCTCCGACCCACGTGTGTATTGTAAAGCCCGAGCGCATAGGCCTGTGTGGAGCATACAACTGGCTGGACTGCAAGGCCAGTTATGAAATAAACCCTAAAGGCCCGAACCAGCCGGTCAAGAAAGGAAGAGTCCTCGACGCCGAATTAGGTGAATGGGAAGGGATAAACGAAGCTATACAAAATCATTCAAACAAAACCCTTGAGAAGTTCCACGCTTATTCAATTATGAGTTTCCCCGAAACTTCCTGCGGGTGCTTTGAGATGATCCTCGCGATAGTACCTGAAGCAAACGGTTTCATGGTGGTAAACAGGGAATTCGCGGGAATGACTCCGGCGGGCATGACATTCACGACTCTCGCCGGCACCGTCGGCGGCGGCCAGCAGACACCCGGTTTCATGGGCGTGGGCAGACTGTATCTTCTGTCAAAGAAGTTCCTCCGGGCGGACGGCGGAATAAAGCGCATTGTCTGGATGCCGAAGGAATTGAAGGAATTTCTGGGCGATAAATTCAAAAAGCTCTGTGAAGAGGAAGGGGTTCCTGGTCTACTGGATAAGATCGCGGACGAGAGTGCGGCAACAGACGCGGAAAAACTGGTCGAGTACCTGCAGCAGTCCCAGCATCCGGCGCTCGAGATGGACCCGCTGATGTGAGTGTAGAAATCGCGAATTTGTGGATGTATATTATTAAAGAGGGGGATAGATTATGGCTTTGACAGGTCTTCAGATTTATAAGTTTCTGCCGAAAACAAACTGTAAGAAATGCGGTTTACCGACATGCCTTGCATTCGCGATGGCTCTGGCGCAGAAGAAAGCGTCACTTGATAAATGCCCGGACATAGACGCGGCCGGGAAACAGGCACTTGAGAGCGCCTCGCAGCCGCCGATGGCTACTTTGAAATTCGGTATTAAGGACAATGAGATAGAGCTGGGAGGAGAGACTGTCCTGTTCCGCCATGAAAAGACTTTTTTTCACGCTCCGGCGCTGGTAATCCTGCTCAGCGATTCTCTTCCCGAGGAAGAATTCAAGTCAAAAATTGAAAACATCAGGAAAATGGAATTTGAGCGCGTGGGTATGATGTTCGGGATAGACGCCGTAGCGCTTAAAAACGATTCCGGTAATGCTGAAACTTTTGCCGCCAGGGCGGCCGCCGCTTCAGAAATACCGCTTGTCCTTATCAGCGAAGACATTGGATCTGTTAAAAAAGCAAGAGCAGGCATTTCAACCCAGCGTCCTGTCGTAATCGGCGCCGACGCGGGAAACTGCGAAGAGTGGGCGAAAATGGCACAGGAGACTGACTGTATCCTGGCGGTGAAGGGGAAAGACCTTGAGGAGGTTGCCGAAACCTCACAGAAGATACAGGCGCAGGGATTCAAGAACATCATGCTCTGCCCTAAGGCGGAAAATATGAAAGAGGCGCTGCACTCATTAACGTCTTCATGGAGGCTGTGCCTGAAAAAGAGTTACAGGCCGCTCGGATATCCTCTTATAGGAATGGCGGGGGGAGACATCGCTCTTGCGGCAAACTTTGTATGCAAATATGCCGGCATGGTAATTGTTGAGACGGAGAAATACGAGGAACTGCTTGCTCTTATCACACTGAGGCTCAATATTTACACTGACCCTCAGAAACCCCTTATGATGGAAGCAAAACTTTACGAAGTCGGGAAACCCGATGAGAATTCGCCGGTTATTGTCACAACGAATTTTTCACTGACTTTCTACACGGTTCAGCCGGAGATAGAAAACTCTAAAATACCGGCATGGCTGCTTATAACGGATTCGGAGGGACAGTCGGTTCTCACGGCATGGGCAGCGGACAAATTTAACGCCGAGGTTATAGCGCAGTCGCTTCAGAAATGCGGTGTGGCGGAGAAGGTGAAGCACAAGAAGCTGATCATCCCGGGTTATGTCGCGGTTTTGAAGGCGAAGGTCGAGGAGGAGAGCGGCTGGGAAGTCCTTGTAGGGCCCAAAGAGGCATCGGCTCTCCCTAAATATCTCAAGGAATCCTGGAGATGACGGATCGATGATTGAAGTTCTGATCCTGCCGGACAAAAAGAAACTGAAAGCGGAGAAGGGTACGGATTTGCTGACCATCATAAACAGCAGCGGCATTTTCATGAACTCGACATGCGCGGGGGAAGGGACCTGCGGAAAATGCAGGGTAAAGATACTGAAGGGCGGTTATAAATCCCGATCGGCGCAGTTCTTAACTAAAGAAGAGGAAAAGGAAAAGACTGTTCTCGCCTGTCTTACGATACCGGAAAGTGACCTTGAACTGGAGATTCCGTATTCGAGCCGGGTTGAGGAACTGGATATACTTGAGGGAGAGGTGTCCCGTCAGGAACTTGAGCCTTCTTCCCTCGCGGAAAATATTTTTTCTCCGGAGCCTATCGTGGAAAAGCATTTTCTTGAGCTCTCCCCGCCTGTTCTCGCGGAGCCCACTGCTGATTTTGAAAGGGTAAAAACCGCTCTTCTTGAAAAGGGCTGTCCGGTGAAAGAAATTCCGCTTCAGCTTCTGAGGCGCATACCCTATATCCTCCGCGGCGCCGGCTGGAAAGTGACAGTAGCCGTATGTGACGGGGAAATCATAGACTTTGAAGCGGGAAACAGGGTAAAGGAGAACTACGGGATTGCCCTGGACATCGGCACGACTACGCTTGTCGCCTACCTTATAGATATGGAAAAGCAGGAAGTTATATCAACGGCTTCGTCCTACAATCCGCAGATCCCCATGGGAGAAGACGTAATCACCAGGATCATACAGGTTGAAGAAAAAAACAGTATGCAGCATATGCATTCATCCCTGATAACGGCTGTAAACAAGATGATACAGAAGATGATTCTGGAGAAAAACGTATCGGGTAACAATGTCTACATTCTTCTTGCCGGGGGCAACACCACGATGACCCATTTCTTTTATAAACTGCCTCCGGGATTTATAAGGCGCAGCCCGTATGTGCCGCTGCTCGGTTCTGCCGTAGTTCTGACGGCGAGAGAACTGAATATACGGATAAGCCCGTTTGCGAAAGTTACGGCTCTGCCGTGTCCTTCCGCCTGGGTGGGAGGGGATATAGTGGCGGGCGTTCTTGCCTCGGGAATATATGATTTTTCTGTTTTATCCATGTTCGTTGACCTCGGCACCAACGGCGAGGTAGTCATAGGCAACAAGGACTGGCTGGCTTCATGTTCCACAAGCGCCGGACCCTGTTTTGAAGGCGGCGGAATTTCTTCGGGTATAAGAGCCATATCCGGCGCCATAGAGAAAGTCAGAATATCAAACGGCAAAGTAACTTATAAGACGATCAAGAACAAGAAACCGCTGGGGATATGCGGGAGCGGGCTCATATCTTTGACGGCTCAGATGATTTCCGAGCGCATCATCCAGCGGGATGGAAAATTCATTTCCGGAGCTCCCGGCGTGACAGAAAAAGGATTCCTTGTTGTGAAAGGGGACGAAACACGCTACGGGAAGGATATATATATCACCGAACCGGATATCAAAAATCTTATTAATTCCAAGGGAGCCATTTTTACCGGGATATTCGTCTTGCTGAAAGAACTCGGCCTGACGATTGACAACATACAGAGGTTTTATATATCGGGAGGCCTCGGAACGGCTATGGACATAAAGGACGCTGTTTACATAGGGCTTTTACCGGACATACCGCTGGACCTTTTTGTCTTCCTGGGGAACTCCTCCATTACCGGAGAGAAGATGTGCATACTGAGCCGTGAGGCGAAGAATATAACCGAGGAGATAAATAAAAAAATGACGTATATTGATCTGTCTTCGAATTCATTTTTTATGCAGGAGTACACGGCAAGCCTGTTTTTTCCTCACACCAACCTTGATCTGTTCCCCAATGTGAGGAAGCAGTATGAGAAATGATTGCGGATTGGTGATTGGTGATTGTTTTGTTTAAATCCGAAATCTGATAGGAGAAATCTGATTATGAGAATAGCATTAGCAGGAAAGGGCGGAGTCGGCAAGACCACGCTGGCAGCTCTTTTTGTGAGCGCTTTCATGGACAAAGGAGTAAAACCTGTGCTCGTAGTTGACGCGGATTCCAATTCCAATCTGAACGTTCTTCTCGGGATTAATTATGAAAAGACGATCGCTGACATACGAGAGGAAGTGAAAAACGATCCGCCTCCGGCGGGAATGTCGAGGCCGCAGTATTTCGCCCTTCAGGTTGAAGAGGCCATCACCGAGGGCGGCCCTGTCGATTTCATCGCGATGGGCCATCACGAGGGGAGGGACTGCTACTGCTCGATAAACAACATTCTCAGGGAATTCCTCGGCGGTATGCGGAAACGGTACCCCGTGGAAATTATAGACAACGAAGCCGGGCTTGAACATTTATCGCGTCAGACCGACGGTAAAGTTGACTGGCTTATTTTTGTGGCCAATAAAGACAGGGTGAGCCTGGATACCGTAAAAAACAGCCTGTCTCTGCTGGAGAAACTCAAGATCCGTGCCGATAATGTCGGACTTGTAATAAACAGGACTGATGAAATTCCATCTTACGCGTCAGATATTGGTATTGAAGTTATAGGGGTGCTGCCATATGATAAGGTGATAGAAAACAGCGCTGAATCAGGGAGCCCTCTGGGAAAAACAGAACCGGCGACCAAAGAAGTAATAGATGGTATAATGAAAAAGCTGGAAAGTAAATCATGAAATGCGAGGTGATATTATGGATATTGTAAAGGAAAAATCAAGCGGCAGAGTAAGCGAAGTGAAGATCGGCAAAGGCGAGAAAGAAGTGACGGTAGGGGGCCACGGAACGCTGCCTTTTCTTGATTTTGAAGGGGATACCGGTCACCGTCCGATTCTTGCGCTGGAAGTGCGCGACTGGCTGAATCCCGACTGGAACCCGTATCTCCTTGAGTACTGGAAAGACGCGGCAAGTATAGCGGAATGGGTAAAGAAAGCGGAGAGTTTTTCTCCCGACCTTCTCTGCGTGCGTTTTATGTCGGCCGACCCTGATACGAAAAATACGTCTGCGGAGGACGCGGTGAAGACTCTTGAGGAAGTGCTTAAGAATACAACACTTCCGCTTATTGTTACAGGATGCGGCAATGTCGCAAAAGACCAGGAAATCATTCCCTCCCTGACGGAGGCGGCCAAGGGTGAAAACGTACTTTTCGGAATAGCTGTAAAAGACAACTATAAGACTCTTGCCGCCGCGGCCCTTGCCGGCGGACATTCCCTTATTGCCGAGACGCCCCTTGACATAAATCTGGCAAAACAGCTGAACATTCTAATTTCCGATATGGGGCTGGGCACTGATAAAATTGTCATGCACCACAGCACGGGCGGATTAGGCTACGGGCTTGAATACTGTTATTCAATTATGGAAAGGTGCCGGTTGGCAGCCCTTTCGGGCGATGCTATGATGTCGCCGCCTGTTCTTAATTTTATCGGGCAGGAATGCTGGAAAACGAAGGAAGC
>VMTH01000006.1 GCA_013791745.1 Candidatus Omnitrophota bacterium | reverse complement strand
TTACAGAATATTTGAAAAAAGAATAATTTTACAATAGGTCACACATTCTGTTCAAAACAGCAGTAATAATTTCACCATAAAAAAGCTAACATTCGTGTAGAAGGGTAGTCAATCTCCGGCATTTTTATACTATTCATCAAATTCGCCGATGTGAATAACACGTATTAACCCGTTAATGTGGTAGTCCGCTGATATAACATTCCAAATAGTTAACAGAGGTTAACCATTGACAGACAGGTTAACGAATGTTAACGTTATAAGGAAGGTTAACCAGTGTTAACTAATACAATTATGGAGGGCATATGTCTAAAAAGGAATTTCTCTCAACAGCGGAATTGGCTAAAATTTTGGGAATAAGCAGGATAGCAGTTTTCAAGAGAATCAAAAAGGGAGACATAACTGCAATAAAAATCGGTAGGAATTATGCTATTCCGGTTGAAAATGTGCAGGGTGATGAACTGCGTAAAAAAAACAAAATACAGGTAGAAAAAGCTGTAGAGAAAGTCGTATCAGAATATGGTGAAGTTTTGAGAAAGTTAGGAAATTCAAAAAATGGCGATGATTAAAGGAATTACTATTAAGGAAGTTGAGTATATTTCATATGAATTGGCAAGAAAAAAACTTAACTATGATGAGCCAATTCCTGCGTTTAATTCTAGATATCCCAACATTTTAGAAAGCTGTTTGCTAGTACCATTTCAGACCTTCTCAAAAAAAATGCTATACACTGGGCTAGTATCAAAAGCAACTGTGCTTTTCTATTTAATGATTAAAAATCATCCGTTTCAAAATGGGAATAAGAGAATTGCAATGACGACTTTATTGGTATTTATGGATAAAAACGGAAAATGGTTAAAAGTTGGTATACAAGAATTTTATGAATTTACAATGCACATTGCATCTAGCCCGGCCGAAAATAAAGAAGAATATTTTCAAATAATATCTAAGTTTATTAGCAAACATTTAATATAAGAGAAGAACGGCGGCGCCCTTGATCCTCCTTGGTTCGACTTCGTGCTTCGACAGGCTCAGCATCCTGAGTGAAATCGAAGGACTCACCACGGGTCGCTGGACAGAGGCTGCGGCGGACAGGCATTCTGGGCATAGTCACACATTCTGTTGAAAACAGCAGTAATATTTTTCAAATAAAAAAGCTAACATTCGCGTAGAATGCTATATTGTAGCTTGCTATTTGGCCCAAATGATGTATACTAGGCCAATTGATGAAAAAGACAATTATGTTTTTTTTCAATGCACAGCCAAATTTAGGAGGCTATTATTATGAAAGGTACAGTTAAGTTTTTCAACGAACAAAAGAATTTCGGTTTTATCACACCGGACGACAACAGCAAAGACCTGTTCGTTCACAAAAATGATATTGCATCCGGATCTTTGCAGGAAGGGGATATCGTAGAATTCGATTCCGCAACCGGCGACAAAGGTTTGAAAGCAATCAATGTCAAAAAGGTTTCATAAGTAAACACTGAAACCGAATTACGGATATTAGTAAGTATCTGAAAGAACAGTTAAAGAAAAAGTAAAAAGCAAACAAGGCAAAACAACAACTACTCAAAGAGGATTAGTGACCCCTGCTCCGCTTAAACTCCGGCAGACTGGCATTAGACATTTTAGTGCTGTTTAATTGGTAAACGCCGCTCTGCCGGCAGGCCGGGTTAAGATAGAAATCACTGCTTGAAAAGCTACCATTCCTGGCGATATAGAATAATTGCATCTATTCATCAGGTTGTTATGGTGGTACAATAGAGCATCGTTGTTTCTGTAGCAGAAAGGAGGATTCAAATGGGTGACAAAGGCGGACAAAAGGACAAGAACAAGCGGTCAAATCAAAAAAAAGCAAAACAGGAAAAAAATAAAAATAAAAATAAAACCAAACCGGCATAGGGGAAATATTAAGAAAGTATAATCGGTCAACGCCTCTGACTGCACTTAATAATGTTGTGTGTTAAAGAGCTGTTGGCTACGGGAGGGAAGACAGCCATTGATGAGCTGTGACGATTAGAATGTTATTCTGATTGTTTTTGACGATTTTGAAAACGCTGTCTTTATTTACGAGCTGGACAGCGGGAATATTCAGCACGTTTTGAAAATCAATGATATTTTTGGCCGGCGCGGTTTCATTGAGTTTTGTTTCAATCAGCAGGACAGGCTTGTTTTTATCCGCGATCAGGAAATCCACTTCTTTTTTTTCTTTATTCCTTATGTAGTGAAGAGTGAATCTCCCCCAGCCCGCCTCGTTCCAGTAATGCATTGCTCTGGTAAGTTCCAGCGCCGCCATATTCTCGAATCTGGAACTTTCGTCCTCAATTTCGGGATAATTGAAAAGATAAATTTTCTTTTCTTTCAGTATTGAGCGTGAAATTTTTTTCGTCCATGGCGCGATTTTGAATATCAGATAGAACGATTCAAATAATTCCAGCCATTTTTTGATGCTGCCGAAATTAACCTGCAATTCTCCGGCAAGATTATTCACCGAAACGGGCGCCCCCACCCGCGAGGGCAAAAGAGAAAACAGCAGCTCTATATTCCCGATATCTTTAATATTGTGCAGGCTTCGTATATCTTCCCGAATAAGCCGGGCGGAGTAATTCATCGCCCATTTGTTGTAAAAAGAGAGACTGTTTTTCAGGTATGGTTCGGGAAAGCCGCCGTTGCGGAACAGACGATTCCATATTTTTTTTGTGGAAGCGGAGTGATTGATATCAAAGCCGGACAGGGGGTTTTTGATAAATTCACCGAATTTTCTTTTTTCTTTACTTAACTCCGCAACAGTAAAGGGAAATAAATGGAACTGAAAATATCTACCCGCCAGAGAATCCCCGCCTTTTTGATATATGTCAAGGCGGCCGCTGCCCGAAACAAGAAATTTGTAATTTTGACCGAACTGGTCGTAGATACCCTTGAGATAATTTTTCCAGCGCTTATATTTATGAATCTCGTCAAAAATCACAAGAGGCGCGGATTCGTCTTTCCTGTTTAAGTGTTCAAAAAAAGCCGGATTTTTTATCAGCATTTGTTTGTGTTTGACAAAGTCCCAGTTGAAATACACACTGTTGCTGAACGCGGATGCTATTTCTTTCGTGAGCGTGGTTTTCCCCACCTGTCGCGGCCCTGACAGAAATACCATTGATTTATCGGATGATAAATCGTCCCACAGATCAATATATGAATTTCTTTTCAACACACGACTATTCTACATGATACTGTGAAAAAGTCAAGACTATTTCACAGTGGGGTATAAAATAGTCAGCTCGGGAAAAGGGCACGCCCTTAATTAAAGATCAGGTTTTGTTTTCCGAGTTGATGATGTAGTCGGCGGCATCGGAGAGGTTTTTGAAATCCTGGCCTAAAAGGATCCCTTTGATATTCACTTTTTTCGCGCCTTCAACATCCGTTATTTTATCACCTATGCACCAGCTTTTGCTGACATCA
>VMTH01000005.1 GCA_013791745.1 Candidatus Omnitrophota bacterium | reverse complement strand
ATACAAAGTGGGAGAGATAGTCGCAGATTACCGCCAGCCCCGCTGCGGGGACAAAACCGAGAACTGCGTGCCCGGCACAAGCGGTTTTGAATCGGAGCTTCCGGCAAGCCTCAAAAATGAAGCGTGGGTGAAGGCGATGAACTCCCCTCTGTGGACGCGCAGGAACGCGGGCGCGGCAAAAAAAACCGGCTGGCCCTATGTTGACGAGACCGGTTTCGCTAAATGGCTCAAAAAAAATGTGAGATCCAGGGACTGCCTGCTCTTCGGCCTGACGCTTGACCGCTGCCTTTTCTGCGTGGCCCAGGAACTCAGTTTCAGGGGCTACAATGTGAGCATAATCAGAGAGGCCTGCGACACTTATTCAGGCCTCAAAAAAGAAAAAGAACTGCTCTTTAAAACAGTGCCGATCAGCAACTGGGCAAAACCCGTCTCTTGGAATACGGTCAAAAAGAAGCTATAATCCCTTTATGTGCGGAATAGTAGGATACACTGGCGGCAAACCGGCCTTATCTGTATTGATCAGGGGCTTAAAAAAACTTGAATACAGGGGATATGATTCCGCCGGAATCGCCATCAACAGCCCGGCGGGATTCATTCTCAGGCGCTGTAAAGGTAAAGTTTCATCACTCGATAAACTGGTATCTTCCGAAAAAATAAAAGGCAACACCGGTCTTGGCCACACAAGATGGGCGACGCACGGGCAGCCATCGGAAGAAAACGCGCACCCCCACACCGACTGCAGCGGAAGGATAGTTGTCGTACATAACGGGATCATTGAAAACTATATAGACCTGAAGACTAAACTAAAGGCGAGGAAACATAAATTCAAATCCGAGACCGATACCGAGATCATCCCTCACCTTATAGAAGAAAAACTAAAAAAAGAAAAAAATCTCCTCAAAGCCGTGCAAAGCGCCATTTCTGAAATCCGGGGTTCTTATGCCCTCGGCATAATGTCAAGGGATGAGCCCGACACGATAATCGCCGCGCGTAAAGACACCCCCCTCATCATAGGCCTCGGCAAGAACGAGAACTTCATCGCAAGCGATATCCCCGCGATACTGAAACACACGCGCGATATAATTTTGCTGGATGACGGCGAAACGGCTGTTATTAAACCCGCGTCCGTCGCGGTTTTTGACGCTAAAGGCCGCCGCGTAAAGAAAAAAATATCTCATATAGACTGGAATCCGTCTATGGCTGAAAGAGAGGGCTACCGCCATTTTATGCTCAAGGAAATATTTGAGCAGCCGCGCGCGATACAGGACACCCTCCGCGGAAAACTGAATCTGGATAAAGGTTACATACACCTTGAGGATATAGGATTAACCGCGCCTTATGTTAAAAAGATTAAAAAGATCTTTATTGTCGCCTGCGGCACGGCCTATCACGCCGGGATGGTCGGCAAATTCTTAATTGAAAAAATGATCGGGATTCCCTGCGAAACGGATATCGCCAGCGAATTCCGCTACCGCTCACCGGTGATGAACAAATCGGACCTTTTCATTATCATCAGCCAGTCGGGCGAAACCGCCGACACGCTGGCGGCGCTGCGCATGGCTAAAAAACACGGCCTTAAAACGCTTTCCGTCTGCAATGTTATCGGCTCATCGGCGGCAAGAGAAACCGACGGCATGATATTTACCCACGCCGGACCGGAAATAGGAGTGGCGTCGACAAAGGCCTTCACCACCCAGCTGATAGCCATGTACCTTCTGACCCTTTATCTCGGCAGGATCAGGGGGGCCATACCCCGTCACGACGCTATTAAAATAATGACGGGCATACTGAAAATTCCCCAGCAGATAAGGACAATACTCAAAAAGAGCAAGGTGATCGCGAAAGTGGCCCGGAAATATTCTAAAAAACGGGACTTTTTATATATCGGCAGGAATTTAAATTACCCCATTGCCCTTGAGGGCGCCTTGAAATTAAAGGAAATATCTTATATCCACGCCGAGGGTTACGCCGCCGGGGAAATGAAGCACGGACCCATCGCGCTGATAGACAAAGACATGCCGATTGTCGCCATAGCGACGGCCGGCGAGGTCTATGAAAAACTGCTCTCAAACGTGCAGGAGGCCAAGGCGCGCAACGGGATAATAATCGCGGTCGCGAACGCCGGAGACAGAAATGTATCAAAATCGGCCGCTGAAACCTTATATGTCCCTTCCACCATGGAAGAACTGAGCCCCCTGCTCAATGTAATACCTCTTCAGCTGCTTTCCTACTATATCGCTTTATACAGGGGCTGTGACATAGACCAGCCGCGCAACCTCGCCAAAAGTGTTGTTGTGGAATAACGGCAAAGTGTTTTGCGAATTGACAGTTCCGTTTCATGTTCATAAGATATATCCGGCGGCGGAGCTTTTTTAGTTTCGCGCGGGGAGGATCTATGCTCGGAGTAAAACAGGATATCCTGCTTGTTGCGCTGGGGCTGGGATTATCCGGTTTCTTTGCCCCTGTCATTAAAGCAGAAGCGACGGGAAAAATAACATTGTGGGCCGGGGCTTACGAAAACAGCCCCAAGATCTACAAAGGCCCGGATGGCAAAGCCGCGGGTTTTCACAAAGACATACTCGATTACATCGCTCAAAAAGAGGGCTGGGAAATCAAATATGTGTGGGCCAGCTGGAAAGAATGCTTGGATAAACTGGAAAAAAATCAGCTGGATATACTGCCGGATGTGGCAATATCAGCCGAACGGCAAAAAAAATACGCTTTCAACAGCGAAAGCTTTTTGACCAACTGGGCGAGGGTTTATGCCGCAGGCGGGCAGGAAGCCGATAATTTCCTCGACTTAAAAAACAAAAAAATCGCCGTCATGGCCGGAAGCATTCACACCGACGGCATCACCGGCATAAAAAACCTGATAAGCGGGTTCGACATTTCCTGCGAATTCATAGAAGCGGTCGATTACCGCGCTGTTTTTGAATTGGTGGACAGTGGCCAGGCCGATTTCGGGATTGTAAACCGCACTTTCGGGAACGCGAACGAAAAGAAATATAAAGTCAGCCGCACACCGATAATATTCAACCCCACGGATATCCGATTCGCTTTTCCCCCGGAAGCCGCGCTGACCCCTCGCCTGATCGAGCGGATTGATTTTCATCTGAGGCAGCTGAAAGCAGAAGCCGATTCGCCCTACTATGTTTCGCTCGAAAAACATTTCGGCATCAGCGTGGAAAAAGTGCCATTGCCGAAATGGCTGTCTTATTTACTCTACGCAGGACTGCCTCTCATGCTGATACTCTCCGGCGCTGTGATAATCGCGCGAAAACAGATACGGGATAAAACAAAAGAGCTGGATGAATCCCAGGGCGAGGTGATAGACCGCCTCGGCAAAGCCATTGAGTACAGAGACAATTATACCGGCCGGCACATAAGCATAGTCAGCGAGATATGTTACCTGATAGGGCGCGACCTCGGACTTTCGCAGAAGGAATGCGATATCCTCAAAAAAGCCGCGACAATGCACGATATCGGAAAGATGGCGATAGAAGACGCCATACTGCTGAAACCCGGAAGTTTAAGCCGGGATGAGTGGGAAAAAATGAAAAAGCATTCCTCTCTGGGCGCCGACATGCTCTCGCAGGGCAACTCTCAAATACTCAAAACAGCTGAAAGTATAGCCCTCTATCATCACGAGAAATGGGACGGCAGCGGCTATCCGCGGAAGATAAATGGCAAAAGCATCCCCCTGGCCGCGCGCATCTGCACGGTGGCGGACGTCTTTGACGCGCTGATCTCCAAAAGGCCCTACAAGGCAGCCTGGCCCCTGCAAAAATCAGTTGACGAAATACTCCTGAGGAAAGGCTCTCATTTCGATCCGAAAATCGTCGAGTCCTTTATGAAAATACTCCCGCGGATAACAAGCCAGTTCTCCCTCGATAAGTCCTTACAGCCCGCATAATAAAATCCTTCGCCGCATATCAGCTCAATGCCGGAACTTTAATTCTCAGGGCAATTCTGCTATAATCGGAAAAATGTATCGGCGGCAAACGCCGCAACGGGAGTTTTATTATGGAATATTTTGCACCTTTATCATTGAGTCAGGCGGAAAAAATCAAGAGAACGCTCAAGGGGAGCGCGTATCTGGCGGGCGGCACTATGCTGAACTGGCGCGGCGCGCCCAGAGCAAAGGCTCTGATAGATCTGAAAGAGCTTGATCTTGATCAAATCAAAGCGTCAAAAGATAAAATCACAATAGGCGCGTCCGCCACTATTCAGGAAATAGCCCTGTCAAAAGAAATTCCGCGGGAAATTGCCGGAGCTGCCCAGCGATTCACCAGCCTCAATGTGCGCAACATGGCGACCATCGGAGGGTCGATCGCCGGAGGCTTTTTCATTTCCCATCTGCTTCCGGCCCTGGCGGCTTACCAATCTTCCGTGGAATATTATTTATCCGGGAAAAAGAAAAGCTCGCCGCTGGCGGCATGGCTAAAATCAAAAAAAGGTATCGTCTGCGCCGTCACAATAAAAAAATCTGCGAGAAAAGTCGCTTTTACCGAGGACAAGATCGCCGCGTCGGATTTCCCCGCGATAGTGACAGCTCTGGGTATTGACCTTCACGGGGGAAAAATAGCGAATGCCGTTATAGCGGTCAGCGGCGCGAAAGGCCCTCTTGCCGTCTCGGAAAAAGCTTCGCAATATCTCAACGGCCTGAAACCATCGGCGGTCGACGCCGGCAAACTCTGCGCCGCGGCCTTAAAAGACATTCCCGCCGCCGCGAATGTAAAAGTCAGCGCGCGCGTAAAACAGAGAATGATTGAGAGCCATTTGGCCTCGCTTCTGAAAAAGCTTTCATAAGGAGACAGGGATGAAAATAAAATTCAATTTAAACGGCAAAAATGTGGAACTTGAGGCGCCGGCTGAAAAAAAAGCGCTTGATATACTGAAGGAACTGCATATCAATTCCGTGAGAAAAGGTTGTGACGAAGAGGGAAAATGCGGCAACTGCTCCATCCTTCTGGACGGAAAACTCGTTAATTCCTGTCTCCTGATCGCCCCGCAGATAAACGGAAAAAATATCACGACGGTAGAGGCGCTTTCCAAAGGCGGAAAACTTCACAAAATACAGCAGGCCTTCATAGACGCCGGCATCGTCCAATGCGGCTACTGCACACCCGCCCAGATACTCGCCGTCAAAGCCCTGCTGGATAAGGTGAAACAGCCCGGAAAAAAACAGATCAATGACGCGCTCAGCGGCGTGCTCTGCCGCTGTACCGGATACAAGCAAATATACAACGCGCTGGATATTATCACCAAAGGAAAAAAACCAAAGGATTTCACCAGGGAATACAAAAAAGATTATCGTGTCGTCGGAAAAATAACTGAAAAGATAGACGCTCTTCAGATGGTGAAAGCCGAAAATTCATACGTTGAGGATTATGTCGCGCCTGACGCTCTCCATATTTATGTCCTGGGCAGCCCCTATCCTCACGCGGAAATAATTTCCATAGACACATCCGAGGCGGAAAAAATGGAAGGTGTTGAATACATCCTCACCCACAAAAACTCGCCCAAGACCTGGTACACCCAGGCCGGACAGAGCTATCCGGAACCTTCTCCTTACGATCAGCAGGTTATAAACGCTAAAATGCGCTTTATCGGCGACAGAGTGGCCGCCGTGGCCGCCGAATCCCTTGAGCTTGCGAAAGAAGCGGCCTCAAAAATAAAGGTGAGATACAAGGTCCTCAAGCCTGTTTTCACGATAGAAGAGGCCTCGGCGCCGGGGGCTCCTGTCATACACGACCGCGACGCCAAAAAGCTGGACCCTCTGGATGTGGGCGCGAACCCGAAAAAAAATCTTGTCTGCAGAAATTCCGGCGGTATCGGAGATATGGACAAAGGTTTTAAGAAAGCGGCCGTCATAGCCGAGGCCGCCTGCTCCACTCCTCCCGTACAGCACACGCCCATGGAACCCCACACGGCTTATGCTTACATGAAAAACGGGCGGCTCATAATACACACCTCCGTCCAGACGCCATTCCATGTGCGCAGGATCGTCGCTAACATTCTCGGGCTCGCCGAAAACAAAGTGCGCGTTATCAAGGAAAAAGTCGGCGGCGGATTCGGAGCGAAACAGGACTGCGGAGTGGAGGATCTCGTCGGGACAATCGCTTACCAGTCGGGCAGACCCGTTTATTACAGGATAAGCAGGAAAGACGAGTTCATCATAAGAACCCGGCCGGCAATGTTCATGACGGTAAAGGCCGGGGCCGACAAAAGCGGTAAACTCACGGCGCTTTCCATAAAAACAAAGATTGATTCCGGCGGCTACGGGCCTCACGCCCTTACCGTTCCCATGAACGGCTGCTCGAAAACACTGCCTCTCTTCACCTGTGCAAATATGTCCTATGAGGTGGCGGCATACTACACCAATAACATCGTTTCCGGGGCCTATCAGGGCTATGGTGTGCCTCAGACAAATTTCACGGTACACATCGTCCTTGCCCAGTTGGCCGAAAAACTCGGCATGAAATTTGAGGATTTCCTATCCAAAAACCTCGTCACAAAGGGCTACCGCATTGACATCCTCAAACAGCTCGGAGAGGGAAGAGAGGGTCTTGCCCAGAAATTATCAAGCTGCGGTCTGCAGGAATGCATAAAACAGGGCCTAAAGAAATACAACACATGGACAAACAAAAAATCTTCGCTCGGAGACGACATCGTCCAGGGGAAAGGCATGGCTGTGATGATGCAGGGATCGGGGATTCCCGGGCTTGACGCGGCCAACGCCATGGTAAAAATGATCTCGGACGGCACCTTTATGCTCTACATCGGCGGCGCGGACCTGGGCACGGGGGAAGACACCGTCGCCGCGAAGATCGCGGCTGAAGAGCTCGGCGTGAATCAGGAGCAGATAGCGGTCACCGCCGCGGACACGGACACGACGCCTTTTGACAAGGGCTCTTACGCCTCAAGCGGAACATTTTTCACCGGAAACGCCGCTTATGTCGCCGCACGGAACATGAAAAAACTAATCATACAGAGCGCCGCAAACATCCTGAAGCTAAAACCCTCT
This sequence comes from Candidatus Omnitrophota bacterium, assembly GCA_013791745.1. Lineage (NCBI taxonomy): Bacteria > Pseudomonadati > Candidatus Omnitrophota > Candidatus Omnitrophota bacterium. The sequence goes on along the minus strand of VMTH01000005.1, from coordinate 5,255 downwards.
CAGGTAAAGATAATGCCCGTCGGGCGAGTGGGTTCTAAAACAAAGAACATGACCTACAAAGCGCTGGCTCTCGCCACGCAGGCCGGCGACGGCGCCGGACAGCTCATATCGAGCGGCGCTTTCACGACACAGGTCTCCCCCATACCGTACGCCGCGCATTTCTGCCAGGTCTCGGTCAACAAACACACCGGCATGGTAAAAGTGGACAGATACCACGCCCTTCACGACTGCGGCGTGCCTATAAATCCGGACCTCGCCAAAGGCCAGGTTTACGGCGGGGTGCTGAAAACAATAGGGCACACACTATATGAGGGGATGGAATTTGACAAAGGGGGCAAATGCCTCACCGACACTTTTACGGATTATCCGATACAGAACATAAATGACATGCCGGAAGACTTTGAGGTGGAACTTATAGAAGTCGCGGATTCCATAACACCCTATGTCGGAAAGTCCATCGGCGAGCTCGCCTGCGACGGCGCGTCCGCCTGCATAAGCATGGCGATAAACAACGCCTGCGGCATCTGGATGAAGCACTGGCCTTTCCGCCCGGAAAAAATATTAAAAGAACTGGACGGTCAGAAATCCTGAACCCGCTCTCAAGGGAACAAAAGCGTTTATATGCGGCTTGAAGATTTCGGCTACAACGCTTTTTTCGAAGAGTCCCGGGCTTTTTTAAAACTTCCCGTCTCGTCCATGGCACGGGTGACATCCTGCCACAAAGACACCTACACCGTAGCGGGGGAACAAGGCGAATACGCCTCGAAGATCACCGGGAAAATATTCTATACCGCCATGGAAAAAGAAAACTTTCCCGTGGTCGGCGACTGGGTCTCGCTATCGGGTCTGGAAGAAAACCATCCCACAATAAAGGTTATACTGCCGAGAAAAAATATCCTCCTCCGCAGATCCGCGGGCGGCGGGGACAGTCAACCCATAGGCGCGAACATAGACGCGGCTTTTATAATACAGGGCCTTGACCGGGATTATAACCTGAACCGCCTGGAAAGATATCTGACGGCCGTCACAAATTGCAAAATAAGGCCTGTCCTCGTCCTGAATAAAACTGATCTGATATCCGGAGAAGAACTGCAGGCTAGGATATCAATGATCAGAAAAAGATTCGCTCGGCTGCATATAATCCCCTCCAGCGGCATAACAGCCGGAGGAACATCCGGGTTGAAAAAATTCATCCGGAAAAAAACAACCTATTGTTTCATCGGTTCTTCGGGCGTGGGCAAATCATCATTGATAAACAGCCTGACGGGCGAAAACACCCTGGCGATCGGCGCGGTAAGCGAATTCACAAAAAAGGGCACACACACTACCTGCCACAGATCATTGCTGCTTCTGGATAATGGCGGCATTGTCATAGACAACCCGGGGATGCGGGAATTCGGCCTCGCCGGAGAGTCGGCGGAAATAGACAGCGCCGATATATTCAGCCGGATAGAAACCATAGCGCTGAAATGCAGATATTCAAACTGCTCGCACGGCGGCGAAAGCGGATGCGCCGTCAGAAACGCTATTGATTCCGGCGAACTGGATGAGGCGAAATATCTCAGCTATATAAAACTCAAAAAGGAAGTGGCACACAACACCATGACCGACCTTGAAAAAAGGCGGAAAGACAAAAAGTTCGGTAAATTCTGCAAAACGGTCATGAAACAGAAGAAAAAATAAAGCCCGGCCTTCCACATTTATTTTTTATTGAGCAAGCGCCCCAGATCTTCTTTTGTTTCCGTATTAAAGCTTTTTATTTTCCAGGCGGTCACGCTCTATGATGCCGCCGCCGAGAACGGCGTCACCGTCATAAAAAACGGCGGCCTGTCCGGGAGCGGGCGCCCTCTGGGCTTTATCAAAAGTGACGATGGCTCTCCCGCCGGATGAGGGCTCAATCAAAGCGCTCTGTTCGGTGTGTTTATATCTGATCCGCACTTTCGCGCGCAGGGATGATGTTAATTTTTTCCTGTCTATCCAGTTGAGATTACCGACAGTGATAACTCTGCGCATAAGATCTTCCGCACCGCCGATGATAACGGCGTTTTTTTTCGCGTCTATCTCCGTGACATAGCGCAGCGCCCCGTGAGCGCCTATGCCTTTTCTCTGACCAATTGTGTAATAAGCAAGGCCATGATGTTCTCCGGTGATATTTCCAGCAATGTCAAGTATATTTCCCGGACGGAAGCCGGCGGAAATGCCTCGCGCTTTCATAAAATCCTGATATTTACCGTCAACGAAACATATTTCCTGACTTTCCTTTTTATCGTGGATTTTCATACCCAGCTTTTTCGCTATGCGCCGCACCTCGACTTTTGTGATTTCAGTGAGCGGGAAAAGCGCACTCTTTAACTGCTCCTGCGTGAGAGAAAAAAGAAAATAAGACTGATCTTTGTTTTTATCTTCCGCCTTTTTCAGGATGTATCTGCGCTTTTGGGCGTCGTAATCCACGCGGGCGTAATGGCCGGTGGCCAGAAAATCAGCCCCCAGCTCTTTCGCCTTATCGAGCAGTTTCCCGAATTTCAATTCTTGATTACACACAACGCAGGGATTGGGCGTTTTGCCATGCGAATATTCGTCACAAAAATAATTTATAACCCGCTCATCAAACTGTTTTTCGCAGTTTATAACATAAAACGGTATATCCAATTTTGCGGCCACGGCCCTGGCGTCGTCTATGGCTTTTGTGCCGCAGCAACGGCCATCGGAATCAGTGGAAACGGCGGGCAGCTTCATGGTCAGGCCTATGACATCAAAACCTTTTTCTATAAGGAGGGCCGCGGCAACGGATGAATCAACGCCGCCGCTCATGGCAACGGCTATTTTTTGTCCCTTTGTCAAAACAGTATGCTGTACAGATTTCCCGCTATCAGAGAAACAAGCGTAATGACAAACAGATAGAGGGCGAGTACCTTTGAGCCGAATTCTTTTTTCAAAACAAGAATTGTGCCGTAGCTTGTGATGGGCCCGACCAGAAGGAGCACAAGGCCCGCGCCGGCATTCATTCCGCTTGCGACAAAAGCGTCAACCATAGGAACGCTCGCCGTGGAGCATATATACATCACCATCCCGAAGGCCAGAGAAAAAACATATCCCAGTCCGCCGGCGAGGTGATCCTGAACGATATTCTGAATTGGGGTGATGGACGCCACAGCCGCGGCTATCAAAAGGCCTATCGCTATCTCGCCGCCCATTTCACGGGGCTGTTCTATAAACGAATACGCGAATATTGAGCGTATCCGCGCGGGCAGAGTCTTTATTTCGTGATTATGCCCGCCTGCGCCCGTGGCGCAATGCGGACAGGTTCCAGCGTCAACCCGCATTTCCCCGGTTTTAATCCTGTTGCCTATAAGCCCGAGGACAAGGCCCATTATAATAACCGTCGCGCACAGATAAAGGGTGAAGCCCATTCCCATCAGCCGCCAGGTCACAATAACAGCCGTCACGGAAGTCGCCGGCGTCGCCACAAGGAAAGCGAGCACCGGGCCGAGAGCCACGCCTTTTTTCCTGAGCCCCACCGCCACGGGCAATGAACCTATGCAGCAGATAGGAAGCATTATCCCCGCTATAGTCGTGTATATGATGGGCATAACGCCCTTTCTGTTAAGATAGCGGTTTATGAAAGATATCGGCACAAACTCGTTGATTATTCCGCTTATAAAAAAACCCGCGGCCAGAGAGGGTAAAACCTCAACGGCATAATGATGGAGATGGGCTAAAAATTCAGCCATTCTTAGCGGCCTTCCGCGCCTTATAATCATCTATAGCTGATTTCAGCGCCTCTTCGGCAAGAACGGAACAATGCCGCTTCACCGCGGGCAGTCCGCCGAGGGCTTCCGTCACCGCCTGATTGGAGAGCTTGAGCGCGTCCTCTATTGTTTTACCTTTGACAAGTTCCGTCGTTATTGACGATGTGGCGATGGCGGCGCCGCATCCGAATGTTTTGAATTTAGCGTCAACGATCACCCCGTCTCTGACCTTTATGTAAAGGTTCATTATATCGCCGCAGACTGGATTTCCCACTTTTCCCACGCCGTCGGCGTCTTTGATCTCCCCCACATTGCGGGGATTCCTGAAATGCTCCATCACCTTATCGCTGTATTCCATATTTTCTCCTATCCAAAAGAAATCATTCTGTCGATGGCCTTACGGGCGGCCTTCGCCGTGGACTCTTTCACCCTTATCTCATGCTTCATTTCATCAAGCGCCCAAAGCACTTTTTCCAAACTCGTTTTTTTCATATTGGGGCACACGGCTTCGGCTGAGGCCGGATAAAATTTCTTGCCGGGATTGTCCTTTTGAAGCCTGTAAACAAGGCCCGTTTCCGTGCCTATTATCATTTCCTCACACTTAGTTTCCCGCGCGTATCTTTCCATGCCGGAAGTGGAAAGCACTTCATCCGCCAAATCGCAGATTGCTGTTCTGCATTCCGGATGAACAAGAACTTTTGCCCCCGGATGCGCCTTGCGGCCATCTGTGATATGCTGCTCTAAAATCTTCATGTGGATGGGGCAGTAACCCTCGTAAAGGATCACTTTTTTGCCCGCTTTTCCGGCGGCGAAACTTCCAAGATATTTATCCGGCACAAAAATAATTTCATTATTTTCAATCCCGCTTAAAATCTCCACTGCGTTTGCGGAAGTGCAGCAGTAATCCGACTCCGCCTTCACCTCCGCCGTGGAATTGACATAACAGACGACCGAAGCGTGCGGGTGTTTCTTTTTCAAAGCCCTGAGTTTTTCGGCGTCTATCATATCCGCCATCGGGCATCCCGCGTCCTTATCCGGCAGCAGGACGGTTTTATCCGGCGAGAGTATGGCAGCGGTCTCCGCCATAAAATGCACGCCGCAGAAAACTATCACATCGGCTGAAGTCTTCGCCGCCTCTCTGCTCAAACCGAGTGAATCGCCTCTGAAGTCTGCGATATCCTGCACCTCGGAAGGCTGGTAATTATGCACGAGTATAACCGCGTTCCGTTTTTTCTTCAAGTTTTCTATTTTTTCTGTAATATTACTCATTTTTAAAACCTATTATCTTTTGTATCACTACGCTTTTTCAATATTCTGTATGAATGCTTAACTTCTATTTTGCTTTCCGCCTCAAAACTTCGTGATAAATAATTATTTCCATCCTTGTTTCCCGATTTAATCTCTTTCGGCTTTCCAACAGTTGTCTTTATTATAGTGATACTTTTTTTTGGTCCTTTATCGTTTGAAATATCATCAGCTTCACCTTCGAACTCTGCTCCACGGATT
>VMTH01000004.1 GCA_013791745.1 Candidatus Omnitrophota bacterium | reverse complement strand
GAAATTCCGAAAAGAACGGTGAGCTCCGCTCACCGAATTTTTTTGAAAATCGCGCAACAAGTTTGAAATGGTCGGGGTGGGCGGACTTGAACCGCCGACCTCTGCGTCCCGAACGCAGCGCCCTAGCCAACTGGGCCACACCCCGTTTACAAAATACATTTAATAACCGCCGACCTTCCGCCTCCGGCGGACGCCCTATCCAACTGGGCCACACCCCGTTTATTTATTTAAAATATTTTTCAAAAATTCACGGCCGGAACCGCCCTTAAAAAACTTTTCCCTTTTCATCGCCTCTGAGCGCGTAGAAAATTCCTCATAATATACTATTTCCCAAGGGCCGCGTACGCCGGCATAATGCCTTTTTTCCTCGTTATGCTCAAACAGGCGGCGGGCCAAATTATCCGTATGGCCATGATAATATTTTCCGCTATTTTTATTTTTCAAAAAATAGGCAAAATACATTATATTACCGCCGACCTTCCGCCTCCGGCGGACGCCCTAGCCAACTGGGCCACACCCCGGAAGAACCTTTAAATATCAAAAAAAAAGATTTAATTCAATCACCGGAAAGCCGGCGTCAATCCTTGGCCAGCATTTTAAAAATGGTTTTCAGATCGCTTTTAACTTTTTTCAGCATCTCTATCGCCGCCGGGTTCTGCGCCATCGGCAGCTCGATCTGGGGATTCAGTTTTTTGGCTTTAACGATCTCCTTTTTAGCTCCGGCGATCGTGAATTTTTTTCTGTAAAGAAGATCCTTGATCTGTTCGATCATGTGTATGTGACTGGCGGTATAGCGCCGCTGGCCGCTCTCGCGGCGGACGGGTTTGAGGAGCTGGAATTCTTTTTCCCAATATCTGAGGACATGCGCATGTACCTTCGTTATGGCGCTTGTTTCCTTTATCGTAAAATATTTCTTTCCGGGTATATGCATTTCCGATTATATGTCCTTTTTTCTCCTGTCCTTCTTTCTGCGATCCGGGCCCCGGTCGCCTTTGAATCTCCGTTCTCTCACAGGGTTTCTTCTATCAGTGTCTCTTTTGTCGGATGCCCTTTTCTCTTTCGGCACTTCGCAATCTATGCAGTCCTGTATGGAAATAAACCTTGAAACATTTCCAAGGACGCAGATCATACCGGCATATTTCCTGTATCTGCAGGGTTCAAGTATTTTATTTTTATCTGTCATTTTTCTCCGCCTTCATTAAAAACTCCGGGAGAAATCGTGAATTTCACGACATTTCTCGGAGGCACATGCACCTTTTCTCCCGTCCGCGGATTGCGCGCGTCATATGGTTTTTTCAGTCGCACATGGAAAGAACCGAAATTCTGCACCACGACTTTTTCCTTGCGGCGGAGCGCTTCCGTTATCACCTCAAAAACTTTGTTTACAGCGTCATTGGCTTCGCTTTTCGCGCAGGTCACACCGCTGACGGCTTCTATTATATCTATTTTATTCATAACACAATATCCTCCGGCGCTATTCTCCGTCCTCTTTTCTAACCGCCCGCCCCATCAGCCGCCCTATGGCCTCATGCGCGGGCCTTCCCTTATACATTATACCAAAAAGTTCCTTAGTTATAGGCGCATCCACTTTTCCCTTTGACGCTATCTTCACCAGGGCCCGCACCGTTTCGGCGCCCTCAGCGGTGGTCTTCACTTTTTTCTTCGCCTGCTCAAGAGTCATTCCCCTGCCCAGCGCCTCGCCGAGATTCCTGTTCCTGCTGTGCGTTGAAAAGGCCGTAACGATAAGATCCCCGACTCCGGAAAGCCCGCTGAAAGTGGCGCGTTTTCCCCCCATATAAATTCCCAGCCGCGTCATTTCCGCCAGGCCCCGCGTGACAAGCGCGGCTTTCGCGTTTATACCGAGGCCCAGGCCGTCGCAAACACCGGCGGCCGTGGCCATGACATTTTTAATGGCTCCGCCCAGCGCCGCCCCGCGTATGTCACTCTGGACATAGGGCCTGAAATAATCGCTTGTGAAAAGTTTCTGCACCTTTGAGGCGAGCGCGCGGTTCTTTGACGCCACAACAACGCTTGTGGGCTGCCTGACAGCGAGCTCTTCCGCGTGCGAGGGACCGGTCATGACGGCGACGGGAACATTCCTTCCGAGAACTTCAAGGCACACAGCGTCCAGGCTTTTGAGAGATCGTATCTCTATTCCCTTGCTCAGCACGAGAACAGGCAGCCGTTCTCTTTTCACGAAATCCGCGATCTTCATAAGAGAGGGCCTTAAAGTCTGCGCCGGTACGGCGGCAATCAGAAGATTGGTGCCTGCGGGTATCTGTAAATCATCCGCGAATTTCACGCCGCGGAGCTTGACATAAGAAAAAGATTTTGGATGGCCGTGCTTTCTGAAATAATCGCGGCGGGCGGGATCTATCTCCCATATGGTTATAGACGCCCCCTCCTGCAGCGCGGAGGCCACTGCCGTTGCCCAGCAACCGCCTCCCATAATAAAGATATTGTCAAACATAAGCGAATTTATCTGATATTTTACTTTAACGGCGGGACTTTGTCAAAATTGCGGGGGGACATCTTAAATTTCTTTTATCCCTTTCAATTCGTAAATATTGATCTCTTTTTTCTTTCCCCTTATTTTAACATTTGAAATTTCCCTGACAATAATCCGCTCTGAAACAAAACTGTAAGTGTCCTCACTTAAAAGAATTTCCGTCTTAAATTCTTTGTTGAGGCTTTCAATCCTGCTCACCGTGTTAACCGGATCACCGATGCAGGTGTATTCCATTTTTTTGTGAGAGCCGATATTACCCACAATTGCCTCGCCTGTATGAACCGCTATCCCCATACGAAATTTTATATCGTGTTCCAAATTAAATTTTTCAAGCGCCGTTTTCATTTCCCATGCGGATAAAACAGCATTAAGCGGATGGTTTTCAAGCGGGAGAGGCGCCCCGAAAACGGATAATATAGCATCCCCCATGTATTTATCAATTGAGCCTCCTCTTTCGGTAATAACGGCTACCATTTTGTCAAAATACTCGTTAAGCATTTTGATAAGTTTTTCCGCGGGAACTTCTTCGGAAAGGGACGTAAAATCTCTGATGTCGGATATAAGAATTGAAACATTTTTTCTTTCACCGCCGAATTTCAATTTATTTTCAAGCGCGAGACGGGCGACTTCGGGATTTACATATTTTCCGAATGTCTCTCTTAAAAATTCTCTTTCATTCAACCCCTTAACCATTTGATTGAATGTGCGGGAAAGTTCGCCGATTTCGTCTTTGCCTTTTTCATTCACATGAATTTTCAGATTGCCGGCGCCAATTTCTTTTGCGGCGGCGGCAAGATAATTTATAGGCCTTACCATAAAACCGATAACAAGCATTGTGACGAGAATTCCGAGCGCGAGCACAAAAACAGCAATTTTTAAAATCTGAAATCTTACTTCCGCAAGTGCCTGCGCCATTGATTGCTTTGAGAAACCGATTCTTATGCCGCCTATAATTTTGTCGCCGATTTGAAGCGGAAAGGCAAAATCATAAAAACTTTCCCCTTCCTCCTCGTATTCCTGAATCAGAAATTCCTTTGACACAACAGCATTTTTGCCGACAGCGGTTTGAGCGAATTTGTTAAGCCTTTCGGATATTGAATGAGAAATAAATTTTCCGCTCTCATCCCACGCGCATGCGTAAATTATTCCTTTTTCTCTCATTATCTCGTTGACGGCGAAATGAACCTGAAAGAGATCTTTTTTGGGGAAAATCGCCTCCTGAACCGCCCTGCCGAAAAAACGCGTCCTCAATTCCATCTCCATAATAAAACTTTTTTCTTTTTGTTTCAGGACGAGAGAAGAAAGAAAGAATATAATCAGCAAAAGCAATAATGAAACGACTATTGAAAACTTTACCGCAACTTTTGAAATTTTCATCTTAAAACCGCAATCTTGAATTTTTCCGTTTTTGTCCCTGACGGATATTTTTTTTCAATAAAAACTATGTAGCCGTCGCTCAAAACGGAATTTCCCCAATCATCCTTCCCCCGCCACTGAAAGATATTCGCGCCGGGACTTCCGTGAATTTCAGCATCCCTGACAAATTTTCCGCCAAGCGTATAAATAGTTATTTTCGCTTTCGCGGATTCTTTAAGAAAAAATCTGATATTGATTGGTTCTCTGTCGGGATTGCCCGGAACAGGCCATGCGATTGCATTCAAATCAGCGCCCAATATAGCAAGCGTCAGCGGAGAAGTTGTTAAAATCTGCTCATAAGACGCCGATAATACGACGCTGCCGGAACCCTGATATTCTATAATCGTATTTGACTGTAATATGCCACTCTCAAAAACAGGCAATTTTTCAATGTAAAGAAAACCGCTTGAAATATCAAAATTCACCGTTTCAGAAAAATCACCGACAATGTTGCCGTAACTGTCCCTTGCAGAAACCAGCAGTGAAAAACTCCGCCCCGAGTAAATTTCACCGGGCAAAACAAATTCAAAACAGCTTAACTCTTCCGACCCCCCCACGGAAACATCAGCTTCGCCGGTAATTTGAGAAGCGTCCCTGTCGTAAACGCTAATTGCGAAATCGCCGGGTTTTGTGAATGTCACAGCAAAGGTGTGAATTCCGCCGTATTCGCTTTGAAATTGTGTTTCCACGGGAAGCTGAATTGACGAATCGCCGCTAAAAGCGGCAATCCCCTGATAATTTACCGCGCGGGTGAGGTTCTTCCCTATTGCCTCAACCGTCATTGTTGTCGCGCCCACTGTCAAAGAAGACGAAATTATAATGTTAAAACTGGCGGCCTCTTCGGGTAAAACTTCTATTTCAATTTCGCCTTTTATATCTTCATCGTCTTTCACACAGGCGGTAATCCTGTGCGTTCCCACAGTCCAGAATTTCAGAAATTTAGGCGGAATAATCTCATCATTTTCGTTGTTAAAAACTATTCCGGGGTTTTGATATGTGACCTCCAAAAATTCGGCTTCGGGGTCTGTCGTACCAATGACCACCAATCCCGTAAATGTGTCAACTTTTACCTCGTAACTGTAGACGCTTATAATAAGATTATCGCCCGCTATAGGGAACTCATCGCCGGGGTGCGTCTGCCTCCAGCCGAGAGAAAGAACCAAACGCGTCGGCGCTCCCGGCTGGGAAGGCGCGGTTGATTTTTCAACCGAGAAATCGCTGAACTTATCTCCGATGTCGGAAACCTTCATTCTCACAAAATAAACCGTCCCGTTAGTAAGACCGTCAAGAACAACCGACGCGCTCTCCGTTGAAATTTTCGCAATAAAATTTGTTTCCGAAACGCCGGATGTTGTTGAATAATAAACGTGATACTCCTTTATGTCAGTCTCGGCGTTTTCATTCCATGACACAAAAATCTTTCCGTTTCCCGGCGAAAGCGCCAGCCCCGCCGGTATAGCCGGCGGAAGATCACAGGCGGAAGCGGAAACCGTGCTTGAAAGAACGGATGTGTTTCCCGAATCATCCGTTGTTTTTATTCCAAAATAGTGCGTTTTCCCCGGAAAAAGCCCTGTAATCGTTTTTGACTGATTTGAAAGAGCGCCTGTGTTTGTGCTTATCACCAAAGTGTTCGCCTCGGACAGATTCCCGACGGCAAAAGTGGCGTAATAAATCGTAAAAAAACTATTGTGAAGATCACCTTCCGTTCCGTCGTCGCCGGGGGCAATCCAGTAAAGATTTATTTCGCCTTCATCTGCGCCGGTTACGGCGGAAAGAGACGTTATTTTCGCCGGTTTGATGCTGTCGGGGGAAAGCGTGGTAACCGAATTTTCCAAATAAGGGCTCGTTTCGCTGACGGAATTTTTTGAACGCACTCTGAAATAATATTTTGTTCCCGGCGAAAGACCGCCGGATTTGAAACTTAAATTCGTAATCCAGTTTGAAGACGCTTTTATTACGGAAAAAATTTTATTTTCAGAGCAGTCAATCTGATATTCCGTCCCCGGCGGATTTGCGTTTGAATTCCAGTTTGACGTAATAGCAACCGACGATATGTTTGTAAAATAAAGGTTTGACGGCTTTTTTGAAAAAGTCCATGCGGAAGAAATTGATGAGCCGCTTGAGCCTTTAACATTATATGCTTCGCAAGAACGCGCGTATTCCGCATTCGGCGAAAGATTTCCTTCAACAAAAAAAGTCGTGTCCGGAGAGAGTTCTTTTATCCATCCGCCTGTCGCGGTGTAAATTCTAAAACCGTCCTCTTGCGAAGAACCGGATGAATTATCCTTCCATGCCCATTTTATCCGCGCATCCGAGAGAACGGCGCCCTCAAATTCTGACGGCGCCGCGGGAGCGTTTTGAACAGGGGAAAGTGTTTTCGTGGAACCGAGGAAAACCCATTCCGTAGAAAAACCATCACCGTTTTTCGCTTTCGTCCTGAAATAATAATCGGTGACCGCAGTCAATCCCGAAAACTCATAGCCGTAATTTACAATCCATCCGGAATCCTCAAAGAAAGGGCCGCCGGCGGAAACTGACGAGCATTCACAGAAGTATTCCGTATAAGGCGAATTGCCGTTACTCGTCCAGTTCGCTGTTATATTGCCTGATGTTATACCCGAAAATTCCTCTTCAACCGGCTTTTTTGCGTGCGTATAAACAACGGCAGAATTACTAAAACTTGAGCCCGAAATATTATATGCCTCAACATGCCGCCAATAGGAAGCGTTCGGTGAAAGATTTCCTTCAACAAAAAAAGTCGCCTCTTCCGCGAGTGTTTCTATAATTTCCCCGCTTTCATTTCTCAAATGATAACCGCTTTCTTTTTCAACATCATTCCAGCGCCAGTCAATTTTTAAAGCGGAAACGGCCTCACCGGCGAATTGAGGCGCGCTGGGCGGCTGGATATAAGCCCATGAAGTCGCGCCGTTTGAAATCACGGATATATTCGGCACTTCATCCGCTGCCCACAACCTGAAATAATATGTAGCGGCTGGCATCAGCCCTGTAATAGTGTATCCCCAACCGCTTAACGGTTTACAGTCTTCTGTGGAAATTTGCAATTTGTAATTCGCGCTTTGAAATTCATAATCCGTCTTTGTACTGTAATCTATTCTAAATTTGCCCGTAAAATTGCCGCTTGTGCCGTCGTCACCCGGAGCGGACCATGTCAGAGAAATTTCCCCTTCATCTTCGCCGGGAAAAGCGGAAAGCTCTGAAACAGCGCACGGGGAAACATTATCGTAAAAAACTGTTTTGGTGGAAAAATTGACCTCAGTATTTTCATCCCAATCAATAGCTCTGGAATTCAGCAGATATTCGTGATTCTGGCTGAAAGAAACATTTCCCGTGTTGAACTGCCATGAGCCGGCGCCTTCCGCGATATTCCACTGGGAATTCCCAAGCCATTTCCCTAATTCTTCAAACCAATAAAGACCTGCATCATTATCATAAATTCTCAGCTCAACATTTTTCACGCCCCAGCCGGTGTCGGAGGCAAGTCCCGATACGGGATTGATTCCGGAAATATTATAACTTTTTCCGTCGGCGAACGAGGTGATTGATGATGAGGGGGGAGAGCTGTCTCCCCAGAAAACAACCCCGTTAGGATCGTTTTCAAAACAAGGCCCCGCTTTTGCTCCCGCGGAATTTATAAAATTGATTTCCCCTGATGTTTTGGCCGTCGCGCAAAAATTTATTCCTACTGTGTCATCAAAAGAAAAATCAGAAAAATTATAAATTATGTCATCCTTCAAAAGAAAATTGAGCGCTGTTGCCCCCGGGAAGAGGTCTTTGAAAATAATTTTGGACAGCGACACGAAACCGTTTGAAATTGTAATGGAATCCGCCTGTTCAATAACAAGATTAGTGAAACTCAAAATCCCCGAGGAAAGAAAATTCAGATAATTCGCTCCAGAACCTGCAATCGTTGAATTTAAGACGATAAACTGCCCCGCGTTCTCAATCACAACCGCATCCGCCTCAAATTTATGGTTTTGTATTTTCAGCTTTCCCGTTTCAACGGTTAAAGAATTCACCGAAGAAACATCCGAAATAAAGCGCACATCCGAAGAAGATACAATTACAAAAGAATCTATATTCACCTGCGGAATGACTTCAATATTTTGAGTTTCTCCCCCTTTGAAAACAAAACTTCCGTTGGGAAGAATGCTTCCGGCTTTTACCGTGAAATCCCCGTGAATTCCGGCTTCATTACCTCCTAAACTGAAGGCGCCGGATGAGATTTGAAAATCGCCGAGAACTTCAATATTAACTTCCGATAAAACCCCGCTTGAAGAATAAATTTCAAAATCATTAAATGTCTGAACAGGGCCTATCACTCCTCCCGTAATTGATATTTTCTGGAGCGATGTCCCGTTAAAAACGCACCTGCCGCCGCCGGAATCAAAATTGGCAAAAGCGCCTCTTTCAAAATCGCCGCCGAAATTTATTGTTGAAAATTTCAAATTAAAATTTCCGTTTTGAAGCGAAAATTTTGAAGTGACGGAAAAACTTGACACAGTTATATTTATGATGCCCATATAATTTGTCGTTACTGTAAAAGACGAAATTTCAGGAGAAATATCCCAAAAGCAATTGTCGATATTTCCGTCAAAAAGAACGCTGTCCCCGTCCTGCGGAACGCCCGGGCCTGATATTGAAAACCAGTTAGCGGGATCACTTGCGATAGAAGTAAGATTACCGTTTGTCCATGTTCTTTCAAGAGAAAAAAGATTGCCGATGAAAATCATTGCAATTAGAAATCCTAAAAAAATTCTTTTCGCCGCATTGAATATTCTTCCTGTCATTTTTTAATCACCTCAAGCGTGGCGGCAACTTTCTCTTTTAATTTCAACGCGTTTTCATTCAGCGGAGCTTTTTTCAGGATTTCATCAAGAATTTTCCCCGCTTCTTCATACTGTTGTTTAAAATAGAGATCAGCCGAAAGATAATACATTTTGTCAATTTCCGATTGGCTCACCTTTGGCAGTTCCTTTGCCGATTCCTGTTTTATCCGGCTAAGCAGGTCAATAGCCTGTTCGCTTTCCTTAAATGTGAGCGCATATTTTATATTTTTTACAGCATCTGCATAATTTTTCCGGCCGTAAAAATCCTGTCCTTTTGAAAAATATTTTTCAAAAAGCGTATCTTTTTCCTTTTCAGCTTTTATTAGAAGAGTGGAAAGACCTTTGTGATCCGGAGCAAATCTCAAAGCTTCTTTAAACACTTTGATTGCCTCATTCGGTTTATCTTTTGAAAGAAACCCCTCTCCTTTCTCAATCAAAACGTTTACCCTCACCTGTTTCCCTAAAAGCATTTTTTCCTCAAGCGCCCGCCTTTCCTCATCGCCGAATTTTTCTTTAATTTTTGAAATGTATTCATTTGCCCGCTCGTTTAGCGGGTCAAAGAGAAGAACGCTCTCCCATTCTTTAAGCGATTCCCGTAGTTCTCCTTGTGAATAAAACTTATAACCGGCTGTCAGATGCCGTTCAAGAAGCTTTCTGTTGACAAGAATATCCAGCTGTTCGGAAACCTCATCAAGGCGCTGTTTAATTTCGTTATTTTCAGGGGTCCATATCAGCGCCTTATCCCACTCCGCAAGAGCCAGTTCATACTTCTGTTGGTTGTAGTATTCGAGGCCTTTTTTGAAATAATTTTTTGAAAGGTTTTTAGCGTATCTTTTTGTAATTTTCTTTATCTTTTCGCCCCTTGTCTGGCCGAAGCTCCGCGCAAAATCAAACGTGTGATTTCCGCCGAGATCGTGAAAAGCAAAGCAGTAATTGAATGAAAAAGAATTCTTTTTTATTCCCGCGCCGAACCTGAAATTCTCATTAAAACCCCCTCTTAAGCTGAAAATTCCCTTCGTGTATTCAGCGCCGGCCCCTTTCTCAAGCGGGATATTTTTTTCCTTTCTGAGATTAAGAACGAATAAGTAGTTTTTGAACTTATATGAACTTCCCGCCGAAAAAATCCGGGAGAATTTTTCTCTTTCTGTTTCCCATGAAAGAGACGGTGTAATTAAATTCTCAACAAAAAGTCCGGCGGTCATATTTTCCTTAAAATCAGAAAATAATCCCGCATCACAACCATACCCGAAAGCGCTTTTCCTGTATATCCGTGAATTGATAAATTTGAAATTCGCCCCCGTGTATATTTTGTTTGAAATTTTCCTCGCTCCCGAAAGAAGAACCGCATGATGCGCAATATCAAATTCTTCCCCCGCGTCAAAAATTGACTGCCTCGCGATAAAACCTCCGCTCACCAAACGGCAAAATCCGGCGGCAAAGGTTTGTTCCTTTTTTAAAGACGGCTGAACATACGAGAAAAAACTAAAATCCGTATCCAGCCACAACGGCATATGCGCAATATAAATCTGCTTTTGATTTATTTTCGCAAGCCCCGCCGGGTTCCATTTCAAAATACTGCCGTCATCCGGAAAAGAAGAAAAAGCGCCCCCAAGAGCCGCCGCTTTTGCGCCGACAGGAATGTCAAGAAAATTCGCCCGCAGTAAACCCGCGCAAATCAAAAACAAGCCTGCGGGGAGGGCAAACCGCGCAAAAAATCTAAGCATTTCCTACATACCCTCCTCCGCATCGTTTTGCTACCCTGTATCTTCAGGCCGAAGTTTTAAAAAGTCAGCTTTTTTTCTGCGTTATTGCCCTCAGGATATCTATCGGCACGGGAAAAATCGTGACCGAATTGTTCTCCGTGGCTATTTCGGTGAGCGTCTGAAGATATCTCAGCTGTATGGCCGACGGCGACTGGTCTATGATCTTGGCCGCTTCGGTGAGTTTGACGGACGCCTCAAATTCCCCCTGCGCGTGTATCACTTTAGCGCGGCGGTCGCGTTCGGCTTCCGCCTGACGGGCGATGGCCCTCTGCATATCCGCGGGAAGCTGCACATCTTTTATCTCAACCCGGGACACCTTGATTCCCCACGGGTCGGTGGCCTGATCAATTATTTTCTGAAGTTCCGTGTTGATTTTATTTCTGGACGACAGCACCTCGTCAAGATCCGCCTGACCGATGACGCTCCTGAGTGTTGTTTGAGAGATCTGGCTCGTCGCCATTACAAAATCCTCTATTTCAACAATCGCTTTTTCCGGATCCATAACCCTGAAATAGCACACGGCATTCACTTTTACCGGCACATTGTCTTTCGTGATCACTTCCTGCGAAGGCACATCCAGCGTTATAACTCGCAGGTCTATCTTGTCCATTTTTTCAAGTCCGGGGATAAGAAAAAAAAGCCCGGGACCCCGCGCTCCCACAAGCCGGCCGAGACGGAAAACAACGCCCCTCTCGTATTCTTTAACGATTCTTACGGCGTTGAACAATATTATAACAACGATTACCGCTAACGGAAAAAAACCACCAAGACCACTCATAATACCCCCTATTTCCCGCGGCTGAGCTTTACTCTCAGCGTCGCTGGGAACTTGCCTTTCATTTTTTCCTCGGCTTTCTTTGCCGCGGCTACCGCCCGCGCTTTCACCAGAGGTTCATAATCCTCAATGAGGATTTCAAGCGTTTCCATGACCGAAAGCTGGGCTATCTCGCCCGCCGCCCAGGCGGCCGAAAGCCTGTCCCACTTGCTCTCCGAAGCGGTCATGTCTTTGAGCGTGTTTTCCGCTGCGGCCGGATCGAACTTGAACATTTCCACCGCCGCCGTGGCGCGCACCCTGTTATTGCCGTCATTGAGATAGGGCGCGATCAGCCGCGCCGCCAGAGACGGGTTGTTTATTGTCTGAGCTATTGAGACCACACTTTTCGCCCTTGACCTGTTGGCCGGCGAAATATCCGTTATCACACGCCTGGAAATGACATCGTCAAACTCTATGTTATTCACCGCGCCGTCAGAGGCGCCCTGCGCCTGTTCCACGACTTTGATAAGATTTTCCGTCTGGGCGAGCAGTTTTTCCTCCATCGGGTTTGACCGCTGATTCGCGAGCTGGGAAACGATCTCGGCATGAGAGTTTTTTAACTCTGTCAGAGATTCCGTCGCGTTGCTTTTCTGCGCAAGGTCATTTACAAGTTCCGTCATCCTGTCGGAACTGTCCGCAAGCTGCCGGCGGGTGCGGGATGCGATATTATCGACTATTTTGGATGAAACATAATAACTGACCGCTATAGACAGTAGCACCGCTATGGAAAAATACATCAGCCACTTTGTGGCTATCATGTTCGTCTGCTGGCGCAGGATCTCTATCTCCTCTTTTCTGTCCAGTATTTCCTTGCTCTGGCGGTTAACCTGTTCCAGGAGATTTTTTTCTCTCAGTTCGCGCTGACGCCTCTCATTCTCTATTTTTTTGTTGTATTCTTCTTCCTGCGCCCGGCGGGCGGCCTCTTCTTCTTTTCTTCTCTGCTCGGCATAAGCCCTGCGGCTGCGGCCTTCAGCGTCTTTTTCTTCCTGCTGTTTTATCTCCTTAGCTATTTTTGTTTTAGTGTCCGCCGCGTCCTTGAGTTCGGGCGAGTAAGTCAGCGCTTCATCAACTACGCGGAGAGCTTTTTCCAGTTCCCCTTTTGCGGCCAGGTCTGCGGCCTGCGAAGTAAGCGCCCTTCCCAAAAGCCCCACGGCACGGAGATTGCCCGGATCATCAGCTATGACTTTTTTTAAATCCTCTATGGCTCCCGGCCAGTCTTTGGCGAGATATTTATCAGCGGCCCGGTCAAAGATCTTTTCCATTTCCGCCGGCGTAGCGGCATGAATGACGGCTGTAAAATCGGCATAGAAAAACGCGGCCAGGGAAAAGAAAAAAATCCCGGTAAACGCGCGCAGCCCTTTTTTCCTTATTGTGCCCATATCAATAAATCTCCATATTGCGGATTTTAGCAATTTTATTTCTGTTTTAACAGCCCTTGCCTTGGATAATACTAAAATACCGCCGAAAAAGGTATAATTCCGCCGCAAGAAAAAAAGTCAGTGGCCGCCAGGGCAAATTGCGCAAACGCCGCGAAAAATGTATCCTTATAAATGAAACCATGCGTATACTCCATGAAGCGATTTACAGTTATCTCTGCCTGCTGCCGCGGGGAGAGTTGGAGAAAGGGCAGATCTGCTTGCCTCCCGGGTTAAAAACCGCTATAATAAAAAATTATGAATGACAGTTTGCAAGAAAGTGCCGAGCCTCCCTCTAATAACGACTTAGGCCTGATTGAAATACAACTAGGTACAGACGTTACCGAAGAAATACCTTTCAGTAAAACAGAGATACCGTCTTCAGATTTTGATATCATAAATCCCGTAACAGCCGCTTTCCGGAAACAGTTTTTCCCGTCGGCTAACGATAGGCAATGGAACAGCTGGCGCTGGCAGATCCAGAACAGTTATACAAGTTTTAAAAAACTGTCCGAGATACTGGACCTTGAAAATATTGACGACGTGGATTTTTTAGCAAAGTCAAGGAAGCTTCCTCTCCGCATCACCCCCTACTATGCAAGCCTGCTCTACGGCACGCCTAAAAATTATGCGCTCACCAAATCAGTTGTTCCCAGTAAACTTGAATTGATAGTCTCACCGGAAGAAGAATCCGACCCTTTACATGAAGAATCAATGTGCCCGGTATATAACCTCGTTCGCCGCTACCCTGACAGGGTGCTGCTTCTTTCTACAGGAT
Source organism: Candidatus Omnitrophota bacterium (assembly GCA_013791745.1). Taxonomy (NCBI): domain Bacteria; kingdom Pseudomonadati; phylum Candidatus Omnitrophota; species Candidatus Omnitrophota bacterium. Next base: position 4,928 of record VMTH01000004.1, on the reverse strand, counting down.
TCTGTTCCGTGTACTGCAGATATTGTACGCGGTCCCATATGGTGCTCAAGGATAAAAAACATTACGGCGTGAAGGCCTGGGAAAAATCAATAGAATACATCAAAAATAACACTCAAATCCGTGATGTGGTAATTTCGGGAGGGGATCCTCTGACTATGCCTGATAAACACATAGAGTTCCTTCTCTCATCCATACGCGCTATCCCGCATGTAGAGATCATACGCATTGGAACCAAGGTCCCCGTCGCGCTTCCGCAGCGTATAACAAATAATTTTATCAAAATGCTCAAAAAACACGCCCCTCTTTATATGAGCATACATTTCATCCACCCTGACGAAATAACAGCGGAAGTCAGCGAGGCCTGCTCCCGGATTGCAAATGCGGGTATAGTTATGGGGAGCCAGACGGTGCTTCTAAAGGACATAAACGACAATGTTGAAACCATGAAAGAACTGATGCTCAAACTCCTGAAGAACAGAATAAGGCCTTATTACATATATCAATGCGACCCGATCCCGGGCTCCTCTCATTTTCGTACTCCTGTCGCAAAGGGGCTCGAAATAATACAAGGCTTGAGGGGTTTTATCAGCGGTTATGCCGTTCCTCATTATGTTATTGATACGCCGGGCGGCGGAGGCAAGATCCCTCTCCTGCCGGAATATTATCTGGGGCGCGACGGTGATCATATATTAATAAGGAATTTTGAAGGCAATACCTATAAATATTATGATCCCGTAAAATGAGTTTTAAGATAAGGAAGGTAACAGATTCACTTCTTCCTTCAAATAAACAGGCCATTGAGCAGGTTTTCGGCATCCTGAGGATACATTTCCCGTATGTAAACGAAGAAAAGATCAACGAGATCCTTGAACAGATGAAAGATCCTTTAAAGTACAGATTTTCATCCAGCCTGTTTGTTGCCGAAGACGGCAGATCAAATATCAAAGGTTTTGCCATAATGTTTTATATGCCCGATATAAACATCTGCTATTTGGACTATATAGCGGTAAAACCCGGCAGAACATCTTCGGGGATAGGCGGCGCTCTTTACGAAAGACTCCGTAAAGAAGCTCAACTCCTGAAATCAACCGGTATTTTTATGGAATGCCTTCCCGATGATGAAAAACTTTGCAGGGATAAGACCGCAATAAAACAAAACCGGGCGCGGCTTGCTTTTTACGAAAGATACGGCGCCAGGCCGATTGCGGGAACGAAATATGAGACGCTTGTTAACCCTGACGACGATTGCCCTCCTTATCTTGTCTTTGACGATTTGGGGAACGGCATAAGCTTATCCGCCCGGCAAACGAAAAAGATCGTCAGGGCTGTCTTAGAGCGGAAATATCCCAAATATTGTCCTGAGGACTATATCAATATGGTTATCGCTTCCATTTCTGACAACCCTGTCCGATTAAGGGATTTTAAATATGTTTCAAAAGAAAGGCCTATCGAAAATTTTGATGACATAAGAAATAAAATCCCGCTGATAATCAATGACAAACACCATATTCATCATGTCCGTGAAAGAGGTTATATAGAATCGCCTATCCGGATAAACAGCATCTTAAAAGAAATTGAAAAACTTAATATATTTCAAATAAGGCCGTCAAGAGGGTATCCGGATAAACATATCACGGATGTGCATAACCCGAAATATTTCAATTATTTTAAAAAAGTTTGTGAAAAATTCCCGGAAGGCAAATCAATTTACCCTTATGTTTTCCCGGTTAGAAATGCCACAAGGCCGCCGCACGATTATTCAGTGCTGGCGGGATATTATTGCATTGATACATTTACTCCTCTCAATAAAAATGCTTTTTTGGCGGCGCGGGCGGGAGTAAACTGCGCTCTTACGGGTGCGGAACTGTTACTGGGAGGATATCATTCCGCGTACGCCCTTGTGAGGCCTCCGGGGCATCATGCCGAAAGAGATGTTTTCGGCGGGTTTTGTTATTTCAATAATGCTTCCATCGCCGCGGATTTTCTTTCAGGTTATGGTAAAGTCGCCATATTGGACATTGATTATCACCACGGTAACGGGCATCAATCTATTTTTTATAGCAGAAAAGATGTCTTAACCGTATCTATTCACGGGAACCCCTCGTTTGCATACCCCTATTTTACAGGATTCGCGGATGAGACCGGCGAAGGAGAGGGTGAAGGCTTCAACTTGAATTTCCCGCTAAAGGAAACTTTAACGGGGGAAGAATACCTTGCCACCCTTAAAAAAGCGGCCAAAAGAATTACAGCTTTTGCCCCGGACTATTTAATAATAAGCCTTGGTTTTGATATCGCGAAAGGTGACCCGACGGGGACCTGGTCACTGAAATATTCCGACTTCAAAAACAATGGCGCCGAAATCGGGAAGCTTTCTTTTCCGACATTATTTATACAGGAAGGCGGCTATAAAAACCGGACATTGGGCGTCAATGCCAGATGCTTTTTTGAGGGATTTTTATCCTGCCGGACAAATAACAAACGATGAACATCGGACTGACTTTCGATTTAAGAACAGATTACATTGCCCATGGCTATACTCTTGAAGAAACAGCCGAATTTGATAAAGAGAGCACCATCGCGGGGCTTGAACAAGCCATTCAGAACGCGGGTCACAAAACCGAACGCATAGGTAATGCCCGGAGCCTGATGGAAAAACTTTTGAAAGGCGTTAAGTGGATATGGTTTTTAATATCGCCGAAGGCCTTTACGGCGCGGGACGGGAATCTCTCGTTCCCGCTCTTTTGGATTCATTCAGAATACCTTATGTGTTTTCGGGGCCGGTTACTCTGGGAGTCGCATTGAACAAAGCATTTGCCAAACAAATAGTCAGAGCCAGCGGAGTAAATACTCCCGCATTTTTCGTAGTATCACAATTGTCGGATATAGAGAAAATAAATCTTGAATACCCTCTTTTTGTCAAACCTGTTTCGGAAGGAACAGGAAAAGGCATTGACCCGGCTTCCCTGATTAAGTCGCCCGCGGAGTTAAAAAAAGTTTGCGCCCGTTTGCTCTCTGAATTCAACCAGCCGGTTTTAGTTGAAGAATACTTACCGGGGCGTGAATTTACCGTGGGGGTTCTGGGAACGGGAGAGGAAGCTTATGTGCCGGGAGCAATAGAGATCGTTACCAAACAGTCCGGGGAAAAAATATACACATATGAAAATAAAGAGAACTATGCGGATGCTGTCGAGTATACAGCCATAAAAGGAGAAATCTTTGAGGAATGCAAACAGGCGGCATTACAGGCATGGAAAGCCCTGGATTGCCTTGACGGCGGCAGAATTGATGTGAAGACTGACCGGCATGGAAAAATAAGTTTTATTGAAGTCAATCCATTGGCCGGGCTCAATCCTATAAGTTCTGACCTGCCCATACTTTGCCGCCTCAATGCTATTCCTTATCAGGAGCTCATTGCCGCTATTCTAAAATCGGCTATCAAGCGGCATTTCAAAGTATGAAGAAAAAAATCGCGGTTATTCACAACCAGATAAAAAATAATACGCCTGATGAGCTGGATGTGCTGGCGCAAAGAGACCTGATAAGAAGTTCCTGCCTAACAATAGGATATGATGTGAATTGTCTGACCGTAGAAGATGACCTGCAGAAAAGCCTTGAAAAAATAACTTCTGCAAAACCCGATATCGTATTTAATCTCGTGGAAGCTATATGGGGAAAAAGTGAATTGATCTATTTCGCGCCGGCGCTTTTGAATCTGCTGAAGATTCCCTATACGGGAACGCCATTAGAGGCTTTGTTTATTACCACTAATAAGGTCCTCTCAAAAAAAATCATGCAGATGAACGGTCTTCCGACTGCCGGATATTTTTCTATAAACGCGCTAAGCGGCTTAAATCCTCATAAAACATACATCGCAAAACCTATCTGGGAAGAAGCCTCGGTAGGAATAAGTAACGACTACATCTTTACCATCTCGGAAACAGCAAAGCTGGATAAAATCTCTAAATTATCCCCTACTCATTATTTCGTTGAAGAATTTATAAACGGACGGGAATTCAATGTAAGCGTATTAGCTAATGGCGGTAAAGCTGAAGTATTGCCTCCGGCGGAAATGATATTTTCATCTTTTTTTGACGATAAACACAAGATCATCGGCTATGAAGCCAAGTGGGATGAGAACAGCGAAGAGTATAAAAACACCAACAGGGTTTTTGGCACAGCAGATAAGGATATCCTGTTAAAAGACAAACTTATTGATATTTGCGGGAGATGCTGGAAAGTTTTCAGTTTAAAAGGGTATGCCCGTATTGATTTCAGGGTAGACGAAGATAATAATGTGTATATCCTGGAAATCAACGGCAATCCCTGTATAGCGGAAAACAGCGGTTTTGTCGCGGCGGTCAAACAGGCGGGCTACAGCGTTGAAACAATGGTTGAAAGGATACTGTCCGATCTGAACTGAAGATGGAATTTAGATCAAAATTAAAAGCGACTGATATTGATGCGGTAAGTGAGATCTTGCGGTCTACCGGCTTTTTCTATAATCACGAAATAGCTATCGCCATGGAGCTGGTTAATGAGAATCTTACTAAAGGCGGGGAAAAAAGCGGCTATATTTTTAATATCGCCGAAATAAACAATCAGCCTTGCGCCTTCTCCTGCTACGGGAAAATCCCCTGCACTGACGATAGTTTTGATTTGTACTGGGTTGCGGTACATAAAACTCAGCAGAGCAAAGGAACCGGCAAAACATTGATGGATATGGCCGTTAAGGATATCGCACGAATGTCGGGAAAATATATATGGGCAGACACTTCTTCGCGCCCCCTTTATGAGTCTACCCGTAAGTTCTACTTAAAATCCGGCTTTGAGAAAATCGCCGAACTGCCGAATTTTTATGGCGCCAACGACAACAAAATCATTTTCCTGAAAAAGCTCCAAAAATAATAATGGTAATGGTGCCGGGCTTT
>VMTH01000003.1 GCA_013791745.1 Candidatus Omnitrophota bacterium | reverse complement strand
TCACGGGAAAAAAACTTTCTGAAAAGAGGGATAGACATAAAAACACCTGTTTCAAAAAGTGCCAGGGAAGCTGATGATTACGCCGTCGCCGGAATAGAGAGATCAAAGGAAGAATCCTCACCGCCGGCCTCTGCCGCTCGGGTCTTCAATTTTCAGCCCTACAAAACCCAGTGGTCGCTTGACCTCATATATCCTCTGGCCATGTTCGTTTTCTCCGAAGGCGACGCCGATTTCTATCTCCTCAATTATTTTCAGGCCTCGGATATGATCAGCCGCCATGAGACATCCCTCTTTCTGCAATGGCTGTCTTCCACAAAAGACATGAATTATGATTTCAGCTATCTTTATAAAAAATGGAAAACAAATGTCGGGTTTTTCGCATCAGGTTACAGGGACACGAGATGGACGACTCTTGAGGATGATTCCCAGCTGCTGATCAAAGACAATAAGAGGAATTCCGCGGGCATGCTGTTCCGCCGTCCGCTTGACCGCGAGAACAGGCTGGAACTTCAACTGGGGCGGACTGACCGTGAACGCCTGGGTCTCGGCTATTACACATCTTCCGGAAATGTTTCTTTTTACGAGGATTACGAGAATTATTATATGCTCTCCCTGGTGAGAGACAAAAGCGTTTACCGTTTTATGGATGTGGTGAACGGCTCAAGGTCAAACATAAGTTTTTTGCAGAGCCGCGGCAGCTTTGAGGGAGAAGAAGTCCTTTTCAGCACCTCCTCGGCAAAGGGGGACATCAATTACGATTCTCTGTATTTTGAGCACCAGCTTTTCCTGCCCCTGCGTTTTCCGGGAGACATTCTGGCATTGAGGCTGATGGGCCGGTTCTCATGGGGCCCGACACCGGAAGTCTTTGACCTGAGCCGATGGGACAGGGTCAGGGGACTGAGGACATTCCCTGAGAGAAACCGCCTGGCCGTGTTTTCGGCGGAATACAGATTTTATATTTTCCCGAACATCGACTACAACCTGTGGTGGCTGCTGCCCCCGATGTTCTTCCAGAATTTGAAAGGCGTTTTATTTTATGACGGCGGCGAATGTTTTTCGCGCAGCGACGATCTCACAAGAGGCAACCTTGAACATTCCGTCGGTTTCGGTTTCCGGATGAGCACGCTGCTTTTCCAGACCTATCCTCTTATGTTATCATGGGACAGAGCGAGGATGATGAACAGAGATGGCTATGAGACTTATTTTAAGCTGGGAATAAACTGGTGATAAGCGGTAAAGCATGAAAAGTGAGAAGAAAGACAAAGTCGTGATCTTGGGCGCGGGGCTCACGGGCCTGACGGCGGCGCATTTTCTTGAAAACCCGTCGGCGGGCGGAAAAAAAATAAAACCTTTCATACTTGAAAAAAAAGACTGCGCGGGCGGGCTCTGCCGCACCGAGGAAAAAGAAGGCTTTTCGTTTGACCACACGGGGCATCTTCTTCATTTTAAAAAAAAGGATTCGTTATGGAAAACTTTTATAGAGGACACTCTGAAAATAGATCTGAAAAAGCACTCCCGCAGGGCTTCAATACACATCATGAACACTCTCGTGCCCTATCCTTTTCAGTATCACCTCGCGTATCTTCCCAAAGATGAAAAGGAGAAATGTGTCAGGGATTATCTGAAAGTTTATAAAAGCGGGGCTCCCGCCGGCGGATCATTCAGAAAATGGGCGGAGGATTCCTTCGGAAAAAGGATGGCGTCGCTCTTTTTTCTCCCCTACAATCAGAAGCTATGGAATTTTAACCTGAACAAAATGAGCACGGATTGGATGGGCCGTTTTGTGCCGGGCCCCGATGTCGGGATGATCCTGCGCGG
>VMTH01000002.1 GCA_013791745.1 Candidatus Omnitrophota bacterium | reverse complement strand
GTCTCTTCTTTTCTCATACCCTGGCCGTAGTCCCTGACGCTGATTTTTATTTTGTTATTTTCTTTTTCGGCGGTCAAAGACATTTTTTCCCCGGGAGGGGTATACCTCGCGGCATTCGACAGCAGGTTTAGAAAGACCTGTTCTATCCTATCTCTGTCGCCCAGCACCGTGAGAGGCGTCGAGGGGATTTTTGTTTCAATACGGATATTCTGCGAAATAGCAAAATTCTCGGTGATCTCTTTGATAATATCGCGGATATCAAATTCTATCGGCTGAAATATCATCGTTCTCGACTCGATCTTTGTTATATCAAGAAAATCATTTACAAGCTTTGCCAGCCGCTTGCCTTCCGCTTCAATGACCTTCAGATATTTTTCCTTCTGCTCGTCGCTGAGTTTCAGCGTAGTGAGGATTTTGGCAAATCCGATTATGCTTGTCAGCGGCGTCCTTAATTCATGAGAGACAATGGAGACGAATTCTGATTTCAATTTATCCATTTCTATCAGCCTTCTGTTGGCTTCCTCAAGTTTTCCGGATTTTACCTGCAGTTCCCTGTTAGATGCTTCATATTTTGAAACGGCTTTTCTAATCATGGATTTCAGGTTTCTGCTGGTATCGTCAAGCTGCCCGGCCATGCTATTGAGGGAGTTTTCCAGTTTTCCTATTATGTCGTTTGATGTCCCGGGCAGGCGCGCGGAAAAATCTCCTTTAGCGAACTGCTGGGATACAATTCTCATCTGTTCCAGCGGGGCCAGCAATTTTTTAGTAATGGCCCATGATATCAGCAAAATAAGAAAGATGCCCGTTACGCCTATGCCGACTGACCAGTTAAGGGCGGCTGTCAGCCCCTCTTTTAATTCTTTCAGCGAAAATCCTATCTGAACCGAGGCTATATCTTCCTGCCTGTGTTTTATGGGGAAAGATTTAATATAAAGCAGCCCTTTGTATTCAAAATCTTTAGTGTCGGTATATGTATTTAATTTATTTTCCCGTTTCCTGTCAGATGAATATAAGACGGTATTGTCCGTCTTTATAACCGTTACGAACCGGACTCTTTTTTGTTTTTCCGCAACGGAAATCAGCTTGCACAGGTTTTCCGGGTCGTTAGCCAGCAAATCATCCTTTACGTCTTCCGAGAGTATGTTGCCTATCGTGTTTATCCGGGTGATCACCCTTTCTTCAAGTAGATTCCTGAGCAGTATGATTCTATTGAGGGTCAATATTCCGAAAGTCAGAATACTTATCAGCGAAATGGTTCCCAGCAGTTTAAACTGGTAACCAAAGTTCACAGGATTCAGATGATCGAATTTTTTGTTCATAGTTCTTGAGCCGCCGCGCGGTATTACATAAATTCCTTTTTGATATTATCCATTTTGCCGAAACAGGTTATTTTATCGCCTAAAAGTATTTTTGTTTTGGCGGGAGGGTTTGGAATAAAATCCCCCCCGCGTTCTACAGCCAGAATTAATATATCAAAATCCCGCAGCCCGGAATCCGCGATTGTTTTTCCGAGGATAGAACTTTTTTCGCCAGGTTCTATCTGGGTAATCCCGTATCCGCCTGTCATAAGCATGAATTCGGTAAACGATACCGGCTTTATTATTTTTCTTTTAATAATTTTCGCTCTCAGGTACACGGTTAATTTTCTGGTAAACCTGTTGTTCGTAAACAGCCGGAACGAAAAATAAATGGCCGCGACAATAATAAGAAGGTTGACGAGTGATAGTATTGAGTTGGGAATGATAAGGTTCAAATACGGGATTTGCAGGCCGGTTAAGGATAAGTTAGGGCGCAGTGAATTCGCGAAAGTCGCGATCAAAGTTACGAATCCGGCATTGCCCAGAACTATCAAAATAGAAGCTATGCGCCTTCTCTGGGGGTGTGATGTGATCAGTTCGGATTCTCTCGTCGTGAATCCTGTTCCTGAAAAGCATGACAGCGCCTGAAACTTGGCCAATGACCACTCCAGCCCCGTCAGCTGGAACGCGATCGCGCCTATCCTCACGATTATAAATGAAACCATCACAACGACTATAAACAGGAGTAAATTCATTTCTTAAAAGCGCTTATTCGCTTATGGATTTTATTTCCCTGGTCAGGAAGTAATTAAGTATGGTCCTTATGGCGATAATGACGCTCAACTTCCCTATATCATCCCATGTGGGGGTAAGGGTGCTTTTAAGTATACTCGCGCCGATAAGAAATCCCAGTCCGAGAGAAAAAGAATGGCCCAGTTCCAAGCGGCTCTCTCTTATGGCCTTGACCGCCTTGTCTTTTATAAGGGCGTCGCCTATAAAAATCCACATTGCTTTCACTACGCCTGTTATGATGACCAGAATAGCGAAGAACTGGAGTATGTAAATCGCATACTCGTTAATAATGATAATCAATTTATTCATCCGCGCCTCCGCTTGTCAGCCTTTCAACAACCCTGCGTTATAACCGGAAAATATAACACCACTTTTTAATGCATGATAGCATATTACACCTGTTTTCTCATTTCCCTCTAAGGTCCCGGAATAATTCAAAAAGTTAACCCTTTTTCAGTTCATTGATGCTGGCGGAGATAATATTGATAATTTCATCTATTCTTTTTGTCTGGAATTCCACTATGGTAAGAGACGGTTTTTCGCAGGAAAAAAATATTTTTGAATCATTACCTTCGGCGTAAAACCCGATCCGGAAATTCCCTTTAGTCCGGTAGGCGGCGTTTATGTAGTCTTTTTTGTTCTGCTGTTTTATTAAACCCGCAATGATTTTTAGGGAATCCAGGATACCGGGCAATTCTTCAGAATCCAAAAAAGCGTAAGATTCGGCAGTTTTTTCCGGTTCCGTTAGAATTACGGTCACTTTTATTCCGTTTGCGGTTTCGCCGCCGGCGCTTAGATCTTTGGTATCTATTTTTTCAAACCTGGCCCGCGCTCTCCCTGAGAGGGCGTCTATTCTGCCGATTTTTTTGGAGGTATTAATGATCAGACAATTTTTCTTTCCGAGCATTTCCTCTAATTTTGTGGAGGCGGCTGGATTTGTTTCCGCCAGCAGAGAAGAACAACAGGCGATTAATAGGAACAACGGCAGACTGTTTTTCACAATGACCCTCCTGAATCTCATTTTTTTAACTTGCGAAACCTGCTATAAAGTATAAACAAAAGAGTGGTTTAGTCAATCGCTGTTGTTTGAACAGGGACTTTGAACCGTAGCCGGAATTAATTAGAATCCCCAAATCATCCGTTATTTTGCTAAACTTGGCAGTGAATTGAAAAGAAAAATATGAGGACAGGATTATATGCATAAATTTTTATTATGTTTCATTCCTTTGTTTGTCGCCGTGGACACTCCGGGTATTTTGCCCATGTTCATATCTCTTACAGAGGGTTTTAAAAAACGGCAGTTAAGAAGGATTATAGTCCAGTCAATATTAACGGCTGTTGCTGTATCCGTTCTTTTTGTGTTTTTCGGGAAAACTGTACTGGGATTGCTCAATATAACAGTATACGATTTTATGATAGCGGGAGGTATGCTGTTATTCATAATTTCCGTCAGTGACATTCTCTCATACGAGAAGAAACAGAGGCATATAGACGCGGACAGCCTGGGGGCGGTACCGATCGGAGTGCCCCTCATAGTAGGCCCGGCTGTGCTGACAACAAGCCTTATCCTGGTAAATGAATACGGCATTTATTTAACAGTTGCGGCATTAGTTATAAATATTCTCATCGCCGGACTCATCTTCTTCCTGTCCGGCAATATATATAAACTTTTAGGGAGCGCCGGGTCAAAAACGCTTTCCAAAATTGCAAATCTGCTTCTTGCCGCGATAGCGGTGATGATAATCCGCAAAGGAATAGCGGGTATGTTGCAGTAGTTAGCATCTGATAATGAGCGTTCTTTCCGTAACTCTATTTATTGCCGGATTTATACTGTTAGTCAAAGGCGCCGATTTCCTGGTGGACGGAGCGGTGATCACGGCCAGGAAATTCGGCATTTCGGATATGGTTATAGGTTTATCAATAGTCGCCTTCGGCACCTCCGCGCCGGAACTGTTTGTAAATATTTTTGCCAGCATAGACGGGAATTCTCAGATAGTCATTGGGAATATAATGGGCAGCAATATTTTTAATACTTTTCTTATTTTAGGCATTTCAGCAGCTATATTCCCTCTCAAGGTCGCTAAAAATACAGTCTGGAAAGAAATCCCTTTTAATCTGTTGTCCGGTGTTATCCTGTTTATTCTCGCGTCTGGAATAATGAGGTTTAAATTTGGTCAGGGGATGATCGGCCGGGGGGACGGACTGATCCTTTTGATTTTATTCTGCGCGTTCTTATATTATTTATTAAT
>VMTH01000001.1 GCA_013791745.1 Candidatus Omnitrophota bacterium | reverse complement strand
TTTCGGGATTGATCAGCTGCATTTTTTCTTTGGCCGATACAACCTTAAGTTTATTTATATCAGGCGTAAAATGAATAATCTGTCTTTGCAGATTTGTTATATCAACCACATCTCCGTCAACAATGCCTATGGTTCCCACTCCGGCGGCGGCCAGATACATCCCTACGGGGGCGCCTAATCCGCCTGCGCCGATTATCAGCACTTTGCCCGATAATATTTTTTCCTGGCCTTCAATACCAATATCTTTAAGGATAATGTGCCTGCTGTAGCGTTCAAGCTGTTCGTCATTCAATGCCATTTAATCCTCCAATGCCTGCTTAATATCCGCGATGATATCTTCCGGCTCTTCAATTCCCACCGCCAGCCTGATCAGCGTCTCCGGTACTCCCATCTCAAGTTTTAGCTTGGAATTATATTCGCAGAATATAGTTGATGCCGGATGCAATGCGAGAGTCTTGTTGTCATTTAAATTTGTAGTCCGCCTTATAATCTTAAGTTTATTAAGAAATTTAAAACATTCTTCCCTGGAAAGCAGTTCGAAGGTCAGCACCGAACCGCATTTATTACCAAATTGTTTTTTAGCAATACTATAGAAGGGGGAGCTTTCAAGCCCCGGAAAATTCACTTTTTTGGTTTTCTCATGTTTTTCCAGGAACCTTGCAACCTCAAGAGTAGTCGCGCACGACCTGTCCGCCCGCAATGCGAGTGTTTCGAGGCCCACTGATTGGAGATAAGCGTTATGCGGAGACAGGCAGGCCCCGAAATTGCGGAAAACTTCACGTTTCAATTTCGTTACAAGTGTGAGAGGGCCCTGTTGCTTTGCGTCTTTTTCAAGTTTCGGATTTTTCCTCCAGTCATAAGTTCCGTTATCAATTATCAATCCCCCCACAGAAGTCGCTCCGCCGGAAATGTATTTTGTACTGGAAAGGAGCTCAATATCTACTCCGAAAGCCCGGCTGTTGAATAAATAAACCGGCGTCATAGTGGTATCGCATAAAAGCAGTATATTGTGTTTTCGGGCGATTTCCGAAAGTGCTTTTATATCGGCCACTTCCAGTTGAGGATTAGTAATAGTTTCAAAAAATATTGCCCTGGTATTTGCATCAATTAATTTTGTCAGGTTTTCCGGATGCAAAAAATCCGCATACTTTATATCCAGCCCCCAGGGGCCCAGAGTATTTTTGAACAGGGAATAAGTATTGCCGAAAATATATTTTGTGGTGATAATGTTGTCGCCTTTTTGGGCAATGCTCATTATAGTATTGGCTATTGCGGCCATTCCCGATGATACAGCAACCACAGCGACAGCCCCTGAAACATTTTTAATTTTTTGCTCCAGATGCTCAACCGTGGGATTTGTAATCCTTGAATATACATGGCGGGGTTTTTGGCCTCGAAAGGCGGCCTCAAGCTCTTCCGCGCTTTCAAACTCAAATGTTACGCTGTCATATACGGGAAAATTCAGAGCACCATGCGAATCTTTCCTTAAATATGGCGTATGGATTGCTTTGGTGGTGAACCCCATTATCTGCCTCCTCCCATAAAATAGAGAAAATCAATTTCATCATTTTCTTTTATTGCAGTCGTGGAAAAATTTTCCCGATTAATAAAATTTCCGTTTAACTGCACGCTTACCATATCGGGCATTTCAACTTCATTTAATACAAGAAGTTCGGCTACAGTAAGACTCTTTTCAATTTCATTTGTTTTGCCATTAACTTTTATCCGCATCTCTCCTCCCTAAACCTGATCTCTTAATTACCCTGCGTCTTTCATCACAATTATCATCATCTTTGTGATGTTATTAAAGTTCTTTGTTCTTGTCAAGGCCCGGCAGGTAACACGCGCATACTCCCCGCTTCGGTTCCTCATTATTTATTGCAAAGATCGGGTTGAAAGCGCGGCGCTTTGTTTACTATAATTTGCTTATGGAAAAGCTAAGGCCTGATGTTCTTGTATGCGTCCTTAAAACAAACCTGGACAGGAGGATTCTCCTTGAAGAAAAATGGTACAGGGTTCCCCTCGCGCACGCTCCGCGGAGAAAACCGAAATTCCTGGCTTTTTATCAGGGCGCCTCATTTAAAGATTCCGGCGAGAGGATAGAACTTTACGGCAGAATAAAATACTGGCGGCTGAAAAAAAGAAAAGAAATACTCCCCGAGGAAAAAGGCCATCCCCGGGCGAACGATACCTACCTGCAGTTTTTTCTCAGCAGCGTAAGCAGATTGAGAAGGCCGGTTTTGAACCGCGCACGATTGAGAATATCCTTCGGCTTCACCTCACTTGAAAAATTGCGCAGGGAACAGAGCATACGGGGGCTTTTTGATATTCCTCCCATGGACGACATACTGGAGGCGATGCTCAGAAAAAACAAGATCCCCTTCAAAAAGGAATTCATTGTAAAAAGAAAAAACGCTAAAATATTCCGTCTGGATTTCGCCCTGATCGGCAGCCCGAAACCGATAGATGTGGAATGTGACGGCTACCGCTGGCACTCGCGGAAGCAGCAGCGCATAAAAGATAAACTGCGGGATGAGGAATTAAAAAAACTCGGCTGGAAAATCATAAGAATATCCGAAGAAGATCTGCTTAAAAAGCCGAGTAGCGTTTTAAAGAAAATAAAAAAATCTTTTTCTCTACAGCGCGACTTCCAGAATATCGGCTCTTGAAACAATGCCGATAATCTTTCCGTCTTCTACAATAGGGACTGTCCTGAAAACGTTTTCAGCGAGGACTTTCGCGATATCCCTGATATCGGCGTCCGGCGGGAAAGAGACGACTTTTGTCGTCATCACATCTGCGACTTTTGATTCGTGAACTTTGCCGCTGAAAGCGAGTCGAAAAACGTCTTTCTCGGAAACCACACCCATAAGACGGCCTTCGCCGTCAACAACAGGCATACCGCTGATTTCCCTCATCAGCAACATGTTAACCGCATCAGCCAGAGACGTCTCCGGAGTAACGGTTTCAATATTTGTTGTCATAATATGTTTCGCTGTCATTTCACCTCCCCTCGAAGGCATTTCCCACTAACGGGATAAACTTTCCCGGGATCAAATTCCCTTTTCATAATAATTTTCCAATTCCCTTTTTCAAGTTTCCTGTAAAAACAACTCGCATAACCCTTGTGGCAGGCGGGAACGCCGGATCTCACCTTAACGACAAGAGCATCGCCGTCACAGTCCAGATAAATGTCTAACATCTCCAGTACATTCCCCGACTCCTCACCCTTGGTCCAGAGCTTCTTTCTGCTTCTGGAATAAAAAGTCGTCTTGCCTGTGGCAATCGTTTTCTCAAAAGACTCCCTGTTCATATAAGCGAGCATCAGCACACAGCCGCTCTCATCAACAGCCACCGCCGGAACGAGTCCCGCGGGATCAAATTTTATTTCATCAGTTAGAGCCATATTTTTTAATCGCCTCCTGTAAGTCCAGCTTGTTCTCATATATCGCCTTTCCTGTGATGACGCCGGCGACGCCCGTTTTGGAAAGAGCCGCTATGTCTTCCATGCAGCTCACACCGCCGGAGGCAATAATATCCATATCAGTCATGGACGCCAGTTCCGAATAAAAATCCGCGTTTATTCCTTCAAGCGTGCCGTCCCTTTCTATCTGGGTGACGACCACTTCCTTTATGTTCCTTGTGCGCAAAGCCGTTAAAAATTCTTTGAGTGTCAAAGGCGACGAATCTTTCCAGCCGTGTATCCTGACACTGCCCTCGCCCACATCGGCGGAGATCATGACTTTTCCGGGCAACCGGGAAACTATCTCGCCGAAGTCCTGGATGTTGTCAAAATAAAGAGAGCCTATTATTATCCTGTCCACACCCGCGGAAAGATATTCCCTCGCCTGCGCGAAATTCCTTATTCCGCCCCCCACTTCCAGAACCGCGGCCGCGGCTTTTCTTATGTCCCTGATCGCCGTTCGGTTAAGGGAATCTTCCTCACCGAAGGCCCCGTCAAGATTCACAATATGTATTCTTTTCGCCCCCTGCCTCGCGAAAGACTCGGCGACCGTCGCGGGGTCGTCAAAATAAACTTTTTCTTCTTCCGGCCGGCCCTTGAAAAGGCGCACGGCCTTTCCTCTCCTTAAATCAATAGCCGGTATGATCAGCATTCAGATAAGGCCTTTGGTCGAGGCCACTTTTCTGGACGAGGACTTGAGAGCTTCGGCGAGGGCTTTGCCGAAGGCCTTGAACACAGATTCGCATATATGATGATTGTCGCGCCCGGCAAGAGAGACGATGTGTATTGTGATTCCCGCCTTTACGGAAAGCGCCCTGAAGAAATCCTCCAGAAGGCGGTAATCAAAATCTGCGTTTCTTATATTTTTGAATTTAACATTGAATTCAAGAAACGGACGGCCCGAGACATCCAGAGAAACAAGAGCCAGAGCCTCATCCATGGGGATGATAGCGGAGCCGAATCTGCGTATTTTGCCCTTTGAT